>CAZSZQ010000011.1:0-44789 GCA_964610475.1 uncultured Desulfatiglans sp. | reverse complement strand
AATCATATATGAAAATGGAATGTTCAGATACTGATTCATGAAAAGTAAAAAAAAATAACCGCGAATAAAAAACATTCGCGGTTATTACATGGTTTTTAATCATATCTAACTGTGATCTGAACTAGAGGTTTGGCTGATAAGTACACAAGATACGCGTTAAATATAATATTGGCTTCCCCAGATGCCGTTGTTATCTCCGATACAGATATCAACTTTTTTATATTTGGATACGACCGGCAGAAAAGATGCACGTGCATCCGAGAAGCTCTTGTACGTACCACCTGTGACTTCCTTTTTAAATATAACCCTTGGAAGCGTTAAATGAAATTACTACTCTCCTGTGGTTTATGTGTTTGTGTTGAAGTCAGGCGGCACAACGTACATACAGATTATGTTTATCAAAGAACCATGTTAACTTCATTTGAATTATTAATCGGTTGATTCATTGTACAACTTGAAATATTTTAACTCTTTAAAAAATATTTTTAAAATAATGTGAATAAGTAATGCCAATAAAAATTTTATGTATGTTGAACAGGTTGTCAGCTATTAGTAATTAAGGTTAAACTTTTGATAAGTACTAATTTTAAACGCGACCAAATACAGGTTAGGTTGTTAAATTAGTATATTAAAAAATGTTGATTAAATTATATAACTAAAATTCTTGAGTGTCCATGTTTTTTTCATCTTCTATATAATATATTTTATTTTTGATCACCCATATCATCTATTTTCATTAATTCATTATCTATTTTTAAAACTGTTTTTTTAGGTATTTCAAGTAAAAGAGAATTTGGATATTTATCGATTAAATTGATAAGAATTGATTTTGCTTTAAGTAAAAGCTCTTTCTTTCTTTGAATATTACTTTTTTCTTCCATTGCCGCCCTGAAAATAAACCCGGCATCTGTTTTTTCTCTATTTATCAGCTTTTCGATAGCTTGGTTTTTTAATTTTTCCGCTTCATAATTTTCACCATTCATTAAAATGGGTTCAAGGATATGTAATCCTTCTTCATATTTTTCTTTCTCAATCAATTTCCGGGCGTCATCAAGGCGAAGTTTATCATTTCTGTTTTCATTATTGAATTTCTCTTCAACTTTATCCACACTCTTTAACAACTCCTCAATCATATCAACCTCAGGGCCTTCTTCTGCACTGATTCGCCACCTGACCAATGCCAGCCTTGCACCGGCAAAATCCTTCTGAGATATAAGTTTTTTTACATTATCAATAATCTGTTCTGCCTTAGGATCAATCTTGGTTATTTTTTTTGTGAATGTATCATCTATAGACCCTTCATCTTGATGGCGGGATATAAGATCCCCTGCCTTCTGAAATATGTTTTTTCTTTCGTTGATATTATCAAGCAATTTTTCATAGAAGAGTTTTGCATTCTCAATATTTCCTGATTCGATTTCCAGTTCTATTAGAGTATACAACAGACCTACCAGATCGGGTTTGGTCTCTACTGTTTCAAGCATGTTTTTCGCCCTAATAAGCGCATCAGAGGTCTGGTTATTTTTTGAAAGGGCCTCAACAAGAATGATACCCAGATCAGGCATTAACCCATTTTCGCCGAATCTGGCTATAAGGTTATTACATCCTGATATTACTCCCTCAAAATCTCCTTCAAAATAATCCTGATAAATCATTCTTTTTAATATCAGATAGTTTTCAATAACTTTTTTCTCACCGGAATCTCCTTGCACTATGACATCATAAAAATATTGTTGCTCAATCGATATGAGTGTATCAAATAGGAGTTGCACCATATCTCTATAGTTTTGTTCAGTGCTGTTCCCCTTATTTATTGAATTAAGCCTTTCGTATGCATTTAATAAAACGATGGCTGTCTCTTTTTTATTCTCAGATAACTTATTTTCTTTAAGCAGATTTTTTATCTCATTAATCTTATTTTCCAAGGTTTCGTTTGAAAGGAGAGGGAGCCTGTAATATTGAACACCTTTCTTTTCCTGTATTATTTTGCTCGATATACAACCATTTATTAATAAAAAAGAGGAAATCAATGATATTAATAAAAATCGTTTACTATTCAGCATTATAATTCCCTTTCAATGGTGAAAATTCTCTGCCCCAATCAGATATAGGTTTATCAACCTGACCATATGCATATACTTCTGTTACCTCTTCAGGGAGTATCTCTTTGCTGTTATTTTTAGGTAACCCATCGGTGACTGAGATTTCATAAAGCGCCATCCCATCTTTCATTAACGGATCTGATGGTAAAGTAAATGCAAGGTCTGTTACATGCATCTTTTTTTTGTATTCCTCACTGTCAACAAGTCCCTTTGCTGAATCGATCCAGATTGGGAGTGCCCCGGATGCGCCTGATATACTAAAGCTTTTTCCTTTCATCGGGAAATTATTATCATAGCCAACGTATGCAGCAATTACATATCCCTGAGCCAGATCAAATTCACCGGTAATGCTATCCAGGCCAGGAATAAATCCTACAAAGCTTGAATTTGTAAACCGGTTTGCCGTTCCAGTCTTACCATAGCATCTTATTGGTAATTCCATTTTACCGTTCTCAAAGTCAAGACTCATTTTTATAGCATCTTTTGCGCTTCTGCCTGTGCCATTATCAACAACCTTTCTCAATATCTCGGTTACTGATGCGGAAACAGTTTTTGACAAGACTTTTTTTATTTCAGGTTCGTATTCCCATATTACCACGTCATCTCTGTCAGTGATTTTGGTTATTATTGGCGTCAGACTGCTATCAGTACCAACATCGGGAAGAGAATTAACATCACCACTCATGATCGATTGATAGGCAAGAGCCCCTTCTATGATACTTATAGAGTTTGGCCCGAGAGGGAATGAAAGAACCGGGTCCAGCCATGTGCTTATTCCCATTTCATTGGCAAGCTTCTTCACATATGATAGATTCACAAGTGTCTTAAAGTCTCTTATTTGAGTTAACAGGTTGATATCATATCTGGAATAGGAAGTTAATTCTTTATAGTGTTTATCAAGATATATCTGAAGACCCTTTAATGTCCCCGAAGGTATTAGATCATCAATCCAGATATCCTCTAAACGAAAGTTATCTTTTCTTTCTAATAGGTCATTAATTGTTACCTTGAAGAAGTCCCTGCCATCTATATTCAATGGGTTTTCAGTATAAATTATCCTTTCTTTGCCTTCTTCTGTTTTTAATATAAATAAACGACTTAAACCCTTGCCTAAACCTTGTTCAATTACTGATATATTATCGTTGTATAAGGTAAAAAGCAGATTTATATCCTTTAAGTCATTCATCATAAGAGTGTTTAATTTTAAGAGTCGATCAAAATCAAATCTTAATATTTTTCTATTATTACTATCTTCGGGATTTATTTTTTTTGGATCCATACTAAAATGAAGCCTTTTAATATTATCAAGGGCATAAAAATTATCCTCAAATAACATATCTGCTTCAATGGTTGTTTTTGCCAGATCAAATGCAGCCTCTTTTATGGTATTAGGAGTAACAAGCACACCATGCTCATCTCGTATTCTGGCAACATAATCATTGTAACTTTCATTATCACCACGGGTTAAACCAAGCAACTCAACAACCTGTTTAAATTCACTCATATTTAGTTTATCAGTGAGATGATAGAGTAACCAGACAGTTGCAAGGTTCTCAGACTTTACACCTGCCCATGTCATTGAGACTATATCACTTTCCGGCTCATGGTCTGGATTTGGTAAATAATATGTATTCTCGTATGTATACAGATCACGGATATTATTCAGTTTATCAAGGCTGTGCCATTTCAGTTGAAGTGCAGCAGAATAGACAATCGGCTTAAATATAGAACCCAGTTGTCTCTTGGCGTCAACTGCACGATTAAAGTACCTGTTAAAATAACCTCCTGCCATTGCTTTTATCATGCCATCTTTAAGGATTACAACTGCTCCTTCAAGTTCAGGAATAGGCGCCAGAAATACTTTTCCTCTATCTGTTTCAGATTGTGTAACAGGTATGAAATCTCCTTCATTTAACAAATTAATAAATTCATTTAAGTAATTAAAATCAGGTCTATAATTGTATCCATATTTCCATTGTGCCCAGGCTTCGGAAATTATTCTTAACTCATCATTATCAATCGTTCCGGTCATTTCATCAGCCCAGGATACAGTTATCTCCACTTCATTTGCTATATTTTTTATTTTTTCAATTTTTACAAAGAAAGGTAATCCTGATTCATGACTTGTATAATATGCTCCAACTTTATGGATATATCTGTCCTTGAACAGGCGCTGGTCCATACCAGATAGCCTTATATCAAATAAAGGAAGATTCTTTTGAATACTCTTGACGGCTTTTTCCTGGATATCCTTGTTGATTGATGTGTAAATCTTTATTCCGGATGTAGCAATATTGTCTACCCCTTCTTTATGCAGTATAGGTTTAAAATAGTCAGATTCGAGCTGTTCCCTGATATAATCAAGTATCACATTTAATCGATAAGTTACCTTTCCTTCTTTAAAAAAAATAACTCTTTCTTTTGCTTCAACATATTCTTCACTGGATATCAAATTCAGTTTAAGCATATTTTTTAATACATAATTTTTTCTATTATTTGCATTTTTTATAGCTTCTATCTTTTTATCATCAGTGTTTTTCGTAAAAGGATTATATTTATATGGGCCCTTTACCATTCCAGCGATAAATGCAGCTTCAACAAGGGTGAGATCTTTGACATCCTTATCAAAAAAATATTCAGAAGCTATTCTTAGCCCTTTACCGAATCCTGTTACCTCAAATTGGTTGGCATACATCTCAAGAATTTCTTCCTTCGTATAAAAAAATTCCAATATCAGGCCTTGAAAAAGTTCTTTAAATTTTGATATGTATCCTGTCTTTTCCCTCCTGAATACATTTTTAGCTGTTTGCTGGGTAATTGTACTCCCTCCCTGGACTACTCTACCTGCCCTGACATTTGCAATAAATGCTCGAATAATAGCTTTTAAATCAAAGCCAAAGTGGTTAAAGAAATTACCATCTTCAGAGGCAATAAGTGCTTTGATATATACTTTTGGAATATCTCCATACTTTATGTATTTACTGTGAATTTTTTCAAAATATACTCCTATTGGGTTAACCCCATCATTATAGTAAACTGGGCTTTCCGAGGAAATTATGCTGTCGATAACTCCTCGATCGATCTGACTTTTTACCCCCTGCCGGACAAACAAGAAAAAGCCGGCAAAGGAAAAAATAAATAATAAAAAAAATATTAGAAATATAGATGCAAACTTTTTAATTTTCTTTTTCATATGGTCTTCATTTCCTGATTCTGTATTACTCATCAATTTTTAAATATCCGGTTTAGATATCATAAAGTAAATAATATAGAAATATACAATATGGTAATTGTTGTTAACTATTATTTGACTTTAATGTATAAATTAGTTATATATCGTTAAAAATAAGAAAATAATATTAATATTATTGTGGTTTAGCAACATGAATATGAACTATAAGCATTATTGAACACTCTAAGATTTTATAAAAGTGGAATTATAAATATAATTGGTCAGTACCTGGAGCATAAAAGCATATGGAGTTGAAATGAAAAAAGTAAAAGTTGGAATTATCGGCGGCACAGGGCTTGATGACCCTGAACTACTTGAAAATGCTGTTGAGAAGGATGTTGATACACCATATGGGAGACCTTCATCACCACTTACTAGCGGAACAATAAACCACACTGATATTGTGGTGCTTGCAAGGCATGGCAAGGGGCACTCTATTTATCCAACAGGTGTTAACTACAGGGCAAATATTTTTTCTTTAAAACAAGAGGAATGTACCCACATTATCGCCACAACAGCAGTTGGGTCCCTTAGAGAAGAAATTACACCTGGAGATATTGTCTTTCCTGATCAGTTTATTGATTTCACAAAAAACAGAAAACTTACCTTTTACGATATGGATAAAGTAGTCCACACATCAATGGCTGAACCTTTTTGTACAAATTTAAGATCATTGCTGATAAAAAATGCTGAAAAATTAAAGTATAAGCACCATAAGAAGGGAACTGTTATAACTATAGAAGGGCCAAGGTTTTCATCAAAAGCAGAATCACATATGTTTAGGGGATTTGGTGCAGATGTAATCAATATGTCCACAGTACCTGAGGTTACACTGGCAAGAGAACTTGGGGTATGCTACCAGACAATTGCCATGTCAACTGACTACGATTGCTGGAAGGAGGGAGAGGAACCAGTCACATGGGATATGATAGTAAGAATCATGCAAAATACCGCTGAAAAAGTAAAAACACTTATATTAAAGACTTTACCTGAAATAAATTATTTAAAAGACCAATGCAACGGTGAGGTGGCCTGATATGAATATAAAATCCATGATTAGAAGTATCCCAAATTATCCGAAGAATGGTATAATTTTCAGAGATATCACAACACTTTTAAAAGATCCTTTAGGATTCAGAATCGTGATAGACAACCTTACTCAGCGCTACATCAAGAAAAAAACTGAATTTGATATTATTGCCGGAATTGAATCCAGGGGCTTTATCATAGGCGGGGCTCTTTCTTATTCTCTTGGAAAGGGCTTTATTCCGATAAGAAAAAAAGGTAAACTACCGGCAGAGGTCATTTCACATGAATATGAACTGGAGTATGGAACAGATACAATAGAAATTCATAAAGACGCAGTAAAAAAAGGGGATAGGGTTTTAATTGTTGACGATCTCTGTGCAAGCGGAGGGACTGCACTTGCAGCGGTCGCCCTTGTTGAAAAGCTTGGTGGAGTGATCTCTGAGGTTACATTCATTGTTGATCTTCCCGATCTAA
This sequence comes from uncultured Desulfatiglans sp., assembly GCA_964610475.1. Classification (GTDB taxonomy): domain Bacteria; phylum Desulfobacterota; class DSM-4660; order Desulfatiglandales; family HGW-15; genus JAAZBV01. The sequence continues at coordinate 37,952 of CAZSZQ010000011.1, read as the reverse complement.
AGGGGTCAGCAAAAATAAAAAATAAGGGGTATAACGTGTATACCCTGGTAGAATTTGAAGGAGAATAGATATAGACCGGTTAGAAAAAATATTCCGCCTTTCTGAAAATGGAACAAATGTCAGCAAAGAAATAACTGCAGGTATAACTACCTTTCTGACAATGGCTTATATCATTGTAGTTCAACCAATGGTGCTCTCAGGTAGGATGTTTGGTTTTGATACTGGCATGGATTTCGGTGCTGTAATGACAGCTACATGTATATCTGCCGCTGTTGCAACCGCTCTTATGGGAATCTATGCAAGATATCCAATTGCCCAGGCCCCTGGTATGGGGGAGAATTTTTTCTTTATCTTTTCAGTATTACCTGCTGTAACTGCTGCAGGGTTCTCAAATACATGGCAGGTTGGGCTTGGGGTTGTTTTTTTATCTGGTATATTATTCCTTGCCTTATCACTGCTTGGCTTCAGAAAATTAATTATTGATGCAGTTAGCCCAAGCATGAAAAATGCAATGGCTGTAGGTATTGGGATATTTATTGCCTTTATAGGGATGCAAAATGCCGGGATTATCGTTTCTGCAGCAACTATAGCATCAACACATGAAGGGCCGGTTATAAGCGGCGGCACTCTTGTTAAACTCAATCCGGGAATATTATCTGCTGATCTTCTTGTCTTTGCATCTGGTCTTTTAATAACCTCTGTTTTGTATATTCGAAAAGTTCGCGGTTCAATAATACTGGGGATTATAGGGGCTACATTTATATCCATCATTTTTAAATTACTCGCCAACTCAAGTTCAGAAATAGCCGGGTTTGATATTTTTTTAAATTCCAGGCTGGTAAAGGAATTTGTTTTTTCGTCAACCATCTTTTCCTTTCCGCCTTCTATTGAGCCTACCATGTTTAAGATGGACATTGCAGGGGCGCTCTCTTTGTCAATGATACCTTTTATAGTAATATTTCTTTTCATGGACATATTTGATACTATAGGCACACTTATTGGTGTAAGTGAACAGGCAGGATTTATCAAGGACAATAAACTCCCTAGGGCCAGCAAGGCTTTTTTATCTGACGCACTTGGTACTGTAATAGGAGCATGTGCAGGCACAACAACTGTTACCAGTTTTATTGAAAGTGCTGCAGGGGTAGAGCAGGGGGGGCGAACAGGATTAACAAGCATAGTTGTTGCAGTTTTATTTGTGCTGGCACTTTTTATAAGCCCGCTAATTACCATGATAGGAAGCTACACAGTTATTACCGCACCAGCTCTTATTGTTGTGGGTTCACTGATGATTAAAAATGTTTTAAAGATCCAATGGGATGATTTCAGTGAATCAATCCCTTGTTTCCTTATGATCACAGGTATTCCACTGACATATTCCATTGCAGATGGACTTACCATGGGTTATGTAACCTATCCATTCATAAAGCTTTTAAGTGGTAAAGGAAGGGATGTCAGTTGGTTCATGTATCTGCTTGCATTCCTGTTAGTACTGTATTTTGTTTTTATCCGATCAAAAATCTAAGGCAGTTCCATAATAACACTCTCCCACAGTGAGGAAAGTACCGGGCCTGCTGCTTCTGCTACAGCAATAACCTCATCAACCTTTATTTCTTTCATACTGTCAGGTAAATCCACGTCGGTAATAACTACTATTGCCAATATCTTTAAACCGCAATGTAGTCCAACTATAACCTCATGGACAGTAGACATGCCTACAGCGTCAGCGCCAAGCATTCGCATTAAACGGACTTCCGAAGGGGTCTCCAGGCATGGACCTGTTATGCCAATATAAATGCCATGTTTGAGATCTATCTGCTGTTTCATCGCATTTTTTTTGGCAATATTTATTAAGGCTGGATCATAAACATTTGACATATCGAGAAAACGTGGACCGAATTCATCGAGGTTAGCCCCTAATAAAGGATCTATCCCTGTATAATTTATATGATCATAAATAACCATCAGGTCTCCGGCTCTGAACCGCGGGTTTAAACCCCCTGAAGCACTGGAGATAAACAGATATTTAACTCCCAGCTTCTTCATAACTCTAACTGGAAAGGTGACTTCCGAAGGAGTATATCCCTCATAAAGATGAAAACGGCCTTCCATTGCAAGTATATTTTTACCTGCCAGCCTGCCAGCAGCTAAAAAGCCTTCATGGCTTGTCACAGTTGATATGGGGAAATTCGGGATATCTTCATAAGGAATCCGGACGTCAATTTCCATTCTATCTGTTAAACCTTTCAGTCCTGTTCCAGTAATCATTCCTATCTCAGGTATACTGCTGGTTCGTGAAGCAATAAAATCAGCAGCTTCATTTATTTTATTGATCATGTGTTTTTTCCTCTATAAAGGTTTTTTAATTGAGGCAAAATAATATACGTCATAATATTTTATAGCAATATGATAAATTCCTGACAATTATTTTTGAATAAATCCATAAAACCCCTGACTTGACAAAAATATATTTTTATGAGACTTAAGCCAAGTTTTAAGGAGGAAAGAATTGGAACCAGATTTATCTGAGAGATATTCCGCAGGATTTTTTTTATGCGGGATATCTTCATTATTGCTTATTGTAATATTTTTTTCTTTTGCAAATAACAAATTTGCAGATGATCCGGATCCTCTTGTTAATGATACAATTCTCTGTAAAGCTGATGAAGTCATCAAAAATATTACTAAACCTGATAATCGAGTTATTACATCGAAAAAAGAAGATATATATAATAAAATTATTTATGAGGCTTCAAAACAATATTGTGTTGATACTGCATTAATTAAAGCTATTATCATGGCTGAATCAAGCTATGACCATAGTGCGATTTCAAATAGAGGCGCAATCGGTTTGATGCAGTTAATGCCTGACACAGCAGATGAACTAGGTGTTGAAGATATATTTGACCCTGTTCATAATATTAAGGGCGGAACAAAATATATCAAACAGTTACTTGAACGATTTGATGGAAATATTGAACTTGCCTTAGCTGCCTATAATGCCGGGAGTACAAAAGTAAAAAGGTATAATGGTATTCCACCTTTTGAAACTACCAGAATTTATATTAAAAAGGTATTTGAGTATTACTTGCATTATCAGCTCGAAAATCAAGCATAAATTATCATAGATAAAAATTTGTTATCGTTGGTAATGGTGCCCTTTTAGGATTAAAGATAATTATGATAATAGATATGCATATCCATTCCAGCTGTTCGGATGGTATGTTCAAACCGTATGAAATTTTAAAAAAGGCATCCAATATCGGTATTGACCTGATTTCAATAACTGATCATGATTCTATTGATTGTCAGTATGAGGCAAAAACTATAGCAAAAGAATATGGTATAAATTACATTACCGGGCTCGAAATCAGTGTTTCTTTTTCACATCCAAAATACAATAATTCAAAATCAATTTCGCTTGATTTTTTAGGATATAATTATGATTTTGAAAATAGAAATCTAATAAACAAACTCGAAGATCTCAGGATATATAGAAAAAAACGTGCAGAACAGATAGTTGAAAAAATTAATGTGGAGCTCTCAAAGGAAGGTAAAAAAGCATTCATACTTAAAGATCTTGAAGCGATAGAGAAATCTGTGGGTTGCGCTTTTGGCAGACCCCACATTGCGGATTATATGGTTAGAAAGGGAATAGTGCAAACAAGACAGGAGGCTTTTGACAGATATCTTGTCAAGTGCAACGTCGCTAAAATGCCGTTATCCATTAAAGATGCTTCTAATATAATAAAAAACGCCGGTGGTAAATTTTTTATGGCACACCCAAATCATCCACGCGGAACATCATTGATCAGATTTACACAGGATATTAAGGTACAACAGGAAATAATTACCGAATCAATTCTTCCCTTTATTGATGGAATAGAATGCTGGCATTCTTTCCATGATAAAAAAACCACAGATTCATATTTAAAATATGCAAAAGAAAATCAATTACTTGTATCAGGAGGCTCTGATTGTCACCAACAGCCTCTTATAATGGGTAGTGTGGAAATACCGGATTATGTTGCAGCGCAGTTTTATCCTGCAAGCCGATCGTCTTAAATAAAGAGGATAGCACATGAAAACATTTACAGTCGGGATAATTTATAAGCACAAATTTGAACCTGCTAAGAAAGCAGCAGAAGAACTTGTAACGTGGTTAAAATCCAAAGGAATAAATGCATTTTCTGAGGAGATGGGACCAAAGGGTCATAAAGATGAGAATCCTGATGACACGGTTTTCATACGCAACAACCATCTTGAATGGATAATAGTATTAGGGGGTGACGGAACCCTTTTAGGAGCATCCAGAAAATACGGCCGTCATGGAATCCCTATACTGGGAGTCAACCTTGGCGGATTGGGTTTTTTAACATGTATTCCAATTGAAAAACTCTACCCTTCAATCGAAATGGTTTTAAAAAATAGCCTTGAAATTGAGCAACGTCTCATGCTTGAGACAAAAATTATCCGAAATAACACAGAAATATTCAGATTCCAGACACTCAATGATGTTGTCATTAATAAAGGGGTTCTCGCCCGAATCATTGATCTGGATGTTTTTATAAATGATGAGTTTCTTACCACCTTCAGGTCTGATGGTCTTATTATTTCAACACCGACAGGATCAACAGGATATAATCTCGCTGCTGGCGGACCTATCATCTATCCAACAATCTCAAATGTTATTTTAACTCCTATATGTCCCTTTACTTTAACGAATAGACCTATAATACTACCTGATTCAGTTGTTATTTCTATAATGATGTTAAAAGAAAGTGAAGAAAAGGTAAGCCTCACCTTTGACGGACAGATTGGATTTGATCTGTTGGAAGGGGATAAAGTTATTATTTTCAAATCAGATGCAAACATTATGCTGTTTAAATCACCTGATCAGACCTATTATGAAATTCTTAGAAAAAAGATGAAATGGGGAGGAGCAACATATAACAAATATGCAGACAATTAGTAAAAAATACAAGGTCGATAGATCAAGCATAAATTACATAAGATGGATAATCGAATCATATGATGGAATGGCAATAGTTACTACTATAAATCCTCATAAGGCAATTATCGAACTGAAGATAGCACCTGGCTGTGAAACTCTGATTGATGAACTTATATATTCTCTGAAAACTGCAGAAGGACTGAATTTTGCAGATATAATAAACCGGTAACATAAATATATGACTTACTTTGAAAAATTAGACCGATTTTACATTGCTACAATGGGTTGCCAGATGAATGAATATGACTCTGATTTTATAAGTGATATTCTTTCAAAAAATGGATGTCTTGCAGTTGATTCTCCAGATGCTGCCGATCTGATTATCATAAATACCTGTAGTGTTCGAGAAAAGGCTGAACAAAAGGCATTTAGTATGCTTGGAAGAATGATCGCATTAAAAAAGATGAGACCGGAGATTATTTTAGGATTTACAGGATGTATTGCCCAACAGGAAGGGTTTTCACTACTTAAAAAATACCATGAACTAGACTTCGTGATTGGTACAAGAGAATTAGTTAAAATTAAAGACATTTTAAACCGTGTTATCAATAACGGTGAACGTATTACCGCAACAGATCTTTCATTTACACCAATCAATGATCGTCGAAACAGTATGAAACACAGTAAAACCAGAATTAAAAGCTTTCTTTCGATTATGGAAGGGTGCAATAATTTTTGTAGTTATTGTATTGTTCCATATGTAAGAGGGCGCGAAATCAGCAGAACTCCAACAAGTATAATAAGTGAAGCGAAGAATCTAGTAAAACAGGGAGTTAAAGAAATAACACTCCTTGGTCAGAATGTTAATTCATATGCTTCTGGAAAATCCAATTATGTAAGATTTCCTGAGCTCTTAAGAATGCTTGGAGAAATACAGGGGCTTTACAGGCTAAGATTTACAACATCTCACCCAAAGGATTTATCCGATGATTTAATTAAATCTTTTGTTGACATAAATAAACTATGTCATCATATTCACTTACCTTTTCAGTCAGGTTCTAACAACATTCTTAAACTTATGAATCGGAAATATACAAGTGATGACTATCTTAGACTTGTAGAAAAACTAAGAGGTATCAACCCCGATTTTGCTATTACCAGCGATGTTATAGTGGGTTTCCCGGGAGAAAGTGACGCTGATTTTAAAAAGACCCTTGACCTTATTGAAAAAATAGAGTTTGATAACCTATTTTCATTTAAATATTCAGATCGTAAAGGGACAAAAGCTGCTGAAATGCCTGATAAATTAGATGATAATGAAAAATCATCAAGATTAAAAATACTTCAGGGTATACAGAAAAAAATTACGTTCCTCCGAAATAAAAGACTTGAAGGCAGCACAAAAGAAATCCTTGTCGAAGGAATAAGTAAGTTGGGAACACAATATACTGGTAGAACCGATACGAATAAAATTATAAATTTTACTAGTCCTAAAGATATATTAGGACAACTAATTAAAGTTAAAATAACACGTGCATTCATTAATTCACTTCATGGTGAGATGACTGATTGTTGATATACCGTTAAAAATTAAAGACAGGAAAAATCAAAAATGAAGGCCTTGTTTATCAATTATTCCGAGGAATTAATACTGATAGTTGATGATGATCCTTTTTTAAGGGAAACTCTTGAAAAATTGCTTGAAGTAATTGGTATTGCTTCAGATTCTGTTTCCAATGGTGAGGATGCTTTAAAAATGCTTGAAAGTAATCATTATACAATGATTTTAACAGATATGAAAATGCCAGGGATTAATGGAATGGAACTGATAAAAAAGATTTGTGAAACACGGGATATTAACGTGATAGCTATGACAGGATATTCAGAGGGTTACACATATGTTGATGTTATAAATGCAGGAGCAAGTGATTTCATAAAAAAGCCATTCGGTATTGAAGAACTCGAAGCAAAAATCAGAAGAATAATTACGGAAAGAAATCTTCAGAAAGAATTAAACCGGTTATCAATAACTGATTCATTAACAGAGCTGTACAATCAAAGGCATTTTTATTTCCGTTTAAATGAAGAGGTTAAAAGGGCAAAACGACAAAGAAATTCACTTGCTCTGATTCTCCTTGATCTCAATTATTTTAAGGTTTACAACGATAAACATGGGCATCTTGCAGGAGATGAAGTCCTTCGTGAGGCAGGTGATATCATTCGAAGCTGTATTAGAGATTCTGTTGATTCAGGATATAGATATGGAGGTGATGAGTTTGCAGTTATCCTTATTGATGCTGACATGGAGATTGCAAAGGAGATTGGTTCCAGAATAGAAATGGCGTTTATTTCGAAAAATAAAGTGACTGTCAGTGTTGGTTATTCAATATATGAGGATGATATGGAAGTTAAAGAACTTGTAGATATTGCAGATAAAAATCTGTATCAGGCTAAACAAAGCAAGAAAAAGACAGAATAATATAACTTCTGATAATGTATATTATGTAAACTAATATATGTGCTTAAGTTATACGTGATGCCAATGTTTAGTAACATTATCTCCATAACCCCTGCTCTGATTTTAACTGAATTCAATTATGTATTGACATGTTAATAATAAATATATTATCTATCTTTAACTTTGAACGGAGGTCCATTAATGGGTAGTGTTGTAAAGAAACGTCGAAAAAAAATCAGGAAACATAAATACAGAAAACAGATGAAAAAAATGAGGCATAAAAATAAATAGCCTCCTCTTTTTATTGTCAGGATACAGCAGTTCCATTAAATATGGAACTGCTTTTCTTTAAATTCCTATATAGTTACAACCTTTATTATTTCTGGTATATTCTGCTTTAAAACTTTTTCAATACCCATTTTCAAAGTCATTGTTGACATAGGACAGGAAGCGCATGCTCCTGTGAGTCTTATTTTTACAACCCCTTCATCATTGACATCAATTAGTTCAACATCACCTCCATCTGCCTGTAGGGATGGTTTGATTTTATTTAATGCAATCGAAACGTTATCTTTAATCATTCATTTTCTCCTTATATATTGAAATTTAATTATCGGTCATAAACACGGCCAGAATGATCTGCATCTTTCATCAAGATATTTAGCTAGTCCTTCAGAATCCACTGGAGACCATCCTAGACTCTTATTCCATATTTCATTACTCTCCATACACAAATATATACCAGGATTAAACCCTGCCCATTTTTGTATTTGTTCTCTGATATATGTGTACATTTCAATCCGAATAGGTTTAAAATATCTGAATTTACCGTCATGTCCCTGAATAAATTCACCATCCAATATAATGGTTTCCGGATGTCTTTTTAGGATCATTTGTTTTAATGCAGGAAAAAATCGAATGCATCCCATACTTACCCATATTATTTTTTCAGGATTAAGATACTTATCCATTAAATCGATCGTCCTTTTATATTGTTCCTGCCACTTATCATGAAGGATTAACGGGTCAAAATGGAATGCGGTCACAAAACCCTCATCCTGGCATCTTTTTGCAGCAATAAGCCTCTGTTCCACTGAAGGTGCCCTGTGCTCTTCATATGAAGCGATATATGGGCTGTTTAAGGACCATGAAATTATCATCCTCTCGCGTATTTTGATATTATAAAGATAATTAACTTCAGTTGTTTTTGTTTTGTATTCGATTATACAGTTCTTTTTTGGGGCAATAAAATCTGCTAAAAGGTTACTGAACCGATGGACCTCATCAAGCGCAAGACTGTCAGTGAATTCACCTGTGCCTATTCTGAAAATCTTTTCAGGGAATTTATCAATTATTTTAACGATATTGGATAGCTCATTTTCAAGATTAATAAATACCCTTAGAGAAGGTTTATTAAAATATGCCTGTAAAATACAATAACTGCAATCCAATGGGCAGTTTGTTCCAATATTTAGAATCTGATACCCGCAGCAGATATAGTTCTTTGTTCCCGGACATGGTTTTAGAAATTCACCTTTAAAATCCACAAGCCTTAATGTCTCCTTATCCATATCCAGCTCTTTACATATTCTGGTGTCCTCTATGCAATTTAGATTTATTACAGGTAAGGTATTAAGCTTTTTTATAATATCTTCTGTCAGGGTATATCTCCCAGCACCCTCTTCTATCAGGATTTTTTTTATTTTATACTTCATAATATTTTTTTATTCATTTACCCATGGATCTCCAATAGTCATCAGACCTTCTTCATCCAGCAGTTCCATCAAATCTTTTTTGAGTTCAACTCCTTTTTTAAAATCAATCTCCAATTTGTAACCTTCGGATTCAAAGTTTCCGGGATGATTTATCTTAATATTTTTTGGTAATTTTAATTTATTGACTCTTTTTTCAAAAAGCTTCTGACAGGCGATCAGATGCGGGTTTCGCCTTGCTTTTAAATACTCCATAAATTCTTTGGACTTTTGAGGAATATTTTTTTCACTGTCCTTACAAAGTTTCTTAAAGTAATCATCGTCTAATAAGTGAGATAAGGAGATTTTTTCAATTCTACATATATCAATTATAATATCAATAAATTGAACCTGATAGTTATAATTTAAATTTAGTTTGTTAATCCAATCGATCAGCAATTTGGTATCGTCATATGTCAGGTGAATCAATCGTTCGAGAGCCTTTATATTTATATTACCGCGGGCAATTGAATCTTTAATTGATTCATCAAGTTTATCAATCCATAAAATCGTTGTATAGTCTTTAAAATTTATTTTTAAAGATAAAATGATTTCTTTTTTTATTTCATCATTTTTGTCTATTTTATTTAACCTGTTGAGTATCATACTTTTTTCTACAAGATTAAGCTCCCGGGTAAATAAATTATCATGTAATGCAAATCTGATAATCTCCAATTGATTCATGCCCGAATCGGTGAGATCAAGACATTCCACTTCTTTAAATTCGAGCCTTTTTAATGCGAGAATCCTCCTGTAACCAGTCACAATCTCAATCTCATTATTATTCCTCATAATATAGGGGTTATTTATAATCCCTACGTTTTTCACTGATTGTTCCAAGTCAGTGTTATCAAAACCATAACTCATACAAAAGATTCCAGGTTTATTTGTAATTTGACATACACCGAGCCTTATCATAGGATATTTTTTATATATTTTATTATTTACCATTTTTATATTTTTTTTTTGATTGGTTGTTATAGATTTTAACAATTCAATTTGCTCATCGGATAATAATTAATATAATTAATACAAAAAGTCTTTATAATTCTATCTAGTTTATAAAATGGACGTTTATTGTAAAGGTTTTAAAATTGACAAAAAATTGTGTTTTTTATATCCATTTTAAAACCAATTAAACCTTTTATTTAACAGATTATGCAGAAAATTTTCACCCCTTTTTCGATAAAAAAATGTCATCTTAAAAACAGGATTGTAATGCCCGGTCTAGCGTCATTTTTAATTGAAAATGACGGGTCATATTCTGAAAAAACTATAGAACATTACCGGTTAAGGGCTGCCGGCGGAACTGCAATGATAATCATGGAAGCCCATGGTGTTGCACCTGATGGAGTAGTATCGAGTCACCAAGCCCGAATATATGAAGATAGATTTATTAACGATATCTCAAAAGCAGCTGCCGTTATTAAAAATGAAGGTTGTGTCCCTGCAATCCAGATACATCATGCAGGGAGACAGGTTCCAGCCAGGATAATAAACAAAAAGCCCTTTGCGCCTTCATCTCTGCCCTGCCCTTCTATTAAAGGAGAAGTTGAGCCGCTTTCAATCGAAAATATCCAAAAAATAATTTCACAATTCGGAGATGCTGCCGAGCGGGCAGTAAAAGCTGGATTTGAAATGATAGAAATACATGGGGCGCATGGCTACCTTATTAATCAATTTTTATCCGGGTTTTCCAATATAAGAGACGACGAATATGGCGGCAGTGTTGAAAAAAGAGCAAGGTTTGCAAGAGATGTTATAAGAGAAGTAAGAAAAAGAATCGGAGCTGAATTTCCGTTATCATTCAAGATCAGCGCTCAGGAATTTGTCCCAAATGGTCTTACTACTGAAGAGAGCATTGATATTCTACAGATTTTAATCCCGGAAGGGCTTGATATAATTCAGGTATCTGCTGGTAATGATGCTACTCCCGAATGGATCTGTCAGCCTATGTTCATGAAACGGGCATGCCTTATTGAATCTGCTGCAAAAATAAAAGCAGCAATAAAAACTCCTGTTATGGTAGTCGGCAGAATAAACGATCTCTTTATTGCTGAAGAAATATTAAATGAAAATAAGGCAGATCTCATATGTATGGGCAGAGGACTGCTTGCCGATCCTGAATTACCTAAAAAAGCACAGGCTGGAAGGTATGAAGATATAAGAAAATGTATAGCATGTAACACTTGCATACAAAGTATATTCAGAAACGGAAAGATTGAATGCCTTGTCAACCCTACCCTTGGCCGGGAAAAAGAAATGGCATTTAAAAATACCATAAAACCTAAAAAGATGATGATAATTGGAGGTGGCCCAGGAGGATTGAATGCTGCTCATATTGCAGCTAAAAGAGGTCATATTGTTGATCTCTACGAAAAAAAATCCCGTCTTGGGGGGCAGCTACTTTTTGGGGTCAAGCCCTTTTTTAAAAATGAACTCAATCTCCTGATAGAATATCTTATAGCTCAAGTTAATAAAGAAAAAGTAAACTGTCATCTTAATTATGAAGTAACACCAGCCATATTAAAAGAACACAACCCTGATGTTGTAATTGTTGCTACCGGATCAAGGCCATTTAAACCACCTATTCAAGGTATTGATCTCCCTAATGTCAAAACTGTTCCTGAAATTTTAAATGGGTCAATCACTATGAAAGGAAAAAGAATACTTGTTCTTGGTGGAGGCGCATCTGGTTGTGAAATAGCCCTTGATCTCTCTCAGAAAGACAACAATGTCACAATTGTTGAGCAATTACCCAAAATAGGGATTCAGATAGAGGCTATGACAAAAAAAATAATCTTGAAGGGCTTAAAAGATAACAATGTAAAAATACTAAGTGAGCATTCTGTGCACAATATTATTCCTGACGGCGTTTATCTTACGGATAAAAGTAAAAATGAGTTTTTTATCGGTTGCGACTATGTAGTTATTGCAGTTGGCAATAAGCCGGAAAATCAACTCTATGAAGAAATATTAAAACTAGGTATTGCAGCTTATAAAATAGGAGATTGTAATGAGGCAAGAAGTGCAAAAGAGGCTATCTACGAGGGGGTCTTGGTAGCTGGCAAGATTTAATCATTTTTCCTGACATCCGAGTTAATAGTCAATATCAGGATGTTAGATCCTTTTTTATTTTTTTGACTTTGCTTCTTTCAATATATCCTTTCCAAACTTTTCAAGATATTCATTTACATCTTCTTTCCAGTCAGTCATAACATTGTAACCAAGATTTTTTAGAAGCCTGTTTTCGAGTATACAATTAAGCGGCCTTTTTGCTCGCTGGGGGTATTCCGAAGTACTACATGGTTTGACCGGAGTTTTTATGCCAAGCTGATTAAAGACATGTTTTGCAAACTCGTACCTGCTGCAGAATCCCACTGAAGTTGCATGGAAAGTACCCTTTAGATCAGTTTTGAGAAGAGTTTTTATCTGATGTGCAAGACGATACGTCCATGTAGGCGATCCGACTTGATCATCAACAACTTTAATGGTTTTCCTTGGACTTTTTGCTGCTTTTAAAAGAAGTGAATCTATAAAATCATCACCGTATCTTCCATATAACCATCCGGTCCGCAAAATTATATAGTTAGGAGCATTTTCTTTGATAGCCACTTCACTTTCAACTTTACATCTGCCATATGCTGATATCGGATCAACCGGGTCATCTTCAAAATAAGGCTGTGGTATTCCTTTTTGACCACTGAATACATAGTCGCTCGAAATATGGATCATACGGCAGTTATACCGTGCAGAACCCTGAGCAAAATTTCTGGGCCCCTCGATATTTATCTTTCTAACCTTGTATTCTTCCGTTTCGCACCCGTCAACGTCCGTATAACCGGCACAATTTATTATTACATCCGGTGATATTTTATGAAGACTGTCAATAACAACATCCCAGCTTATGATATCAAGTTCAGAGCTGGATGGAGCAATAACTTCATGTTCTTCCTTTAACACATCCCTGCAATCGTTTCCAAGCAATCCACTCGAACCTAAAAGTAAAATTTTCATTAAAAGTCATCCTCCTGTTGATGATAATCTTATAATTATAAATAAAAAATAAATAAACACCAGCTAAATTTTTGTTTTATAATATTGGCTATATTAAGTTACAAGATGGTTTTTCTTATTGCTGCAAATCATTACATTATGTTAAGGAATAAAATATTAAATCTGACATAATATAATCTAAATAAAAACGATAATACAATTATGATGAAAAAAATAAACTATTTCTTTATACCATTTTTCTTGGCATTCACATTGTTATTAACGGGTAACGGATGTATGAAACTGGCTCTCAGGATGTCACCTGAGCTTTTTGAAAATATGTCTGTATCCATTTTTGAGGAATGTGATCCTGATCTTGCCAGGAATGCTTTGTCTTCCAATTTGAAATTGTTAGAAGGTTTATTGAAGAATGACCCTGAAAATTCTGAAATATTAAGACTTCTTAGCATGGGATTCTGCGGCTATGGTATACTGTTTTTGGAAAATGATGATAAAGAAAGGGCTATAAACCTCTATTACAGGGCAACTAACTATGGATTAAGAGCAGTCGGATTAAATATGTTCCCTGATAATATCACCAAGGAAGATATTAACAAGCTTTTCAAAAATCTGAATAAAAACAAGCTCAATTCCCTTTTATGGTTAACAGTATCATGGAATTCATGGATAAATCTTAATCTTGATAAACCTGTTGCAATTTCTCAACTTGGTTTGGCCCAATTATGTATCGACAATCTTGCTGAAACGAACCCGGATCTTTTCTATGGACTCCCGTACATACTTAAAGCAGTCAGTCTGTCTGCAAGGGCTCCTATGCTTGGGGGAGATTATAATAAATCAAAAGTATATTACGACAAAGCCCTTTTTTCAGGAAACAGGTGCTTTTTTCTTTCTCAATATTATTATGCAAGATACTATTGTGTAGGTGTCCAGGATAGGGAAATGTTTATTTTACTTCTCACTGAAATAATTGATGGAGGGAAGGAATACCCTGAGGAGATATGTCTAATAAACGAGGTTATTCGTGATAAAGCTGAAATTTTATTACAAAACATTGATGAGTATTTTATCTGAATTACATTTTATCAGGTTAGCCCAATATGATTAAAAAAATCCTATATAATTCAAAAATATTATTGTTATTTATTTTTGTCTTAATAAATCTACATTTATATAACAATGATGTCTGTTATGCTGAAAAACCTTATCTAATCAAGTTTGCAACAGTAGCACCGGAAGGGTCTATCTGGGTAAACTATATGAAAGAGCTCGATAGGAAACTGAGATCAAAGAGTAAAGGACAAATAGGTTTTCGGGTATATGCCGGAGGCATAGCCGGGGATGAAATGGATGTACTTAAAAAAATCAGAATCGGCCAGCTTCATTGTGCAGCCTTTTCCGGTGTTGGAATAACTGAGATTCTCCCCGAATGGAGAGTAATGGATTTACCATTCCTTTTCAGAAATATAGATGAAGTAAGAGCAACACATGATGAGTTTAATAAACTTTTTAATGAAAAATTCAGTGAAAAGGGATTTGAATATATCTCATGGGCAGAGGTGGGCGATGTCTATCTTTTTTCTAAAAGAGAAATAAAAACCCGCAATGACCTTAAGGGGCTAAAAATGTGGACATGGTCAGGGGATCCGGTTTCAAAAAAAACCTTCACGATCATGGGGTCAATCCCAATTTCCCTCTCGATAACTGATGTGACAACAGCAATTAATACAAATATGATTGACACGGTATATGCACCTCCAGTTGGGGCACTGGCAATGCAGTGGCATGAAAAAATGAACTATATTACAGGAATTCCCATAGCACATTCAACCGGTGCAATACTTATTTCAAAAGAATATTTTGATAAGCTTCCTGAGAAATTATCAGAACTATTTAAGGAAGAAGTTAAAATTTCAATGTCTCTTTTAGCTGATGAACTGGTTAAACAAACGACTGAATCAATAAAGATAATTAATGCAAGAGGGTTAAAAATTTCACCTGCCCCCGTAGGCGATGAACTTCAACGTTTTTATGAACTCCATACAGAGGTTGCCAATGAGTTAAAAGGTGATATATATCCTGAAGATCTGCTCAATAAAGTTCATAATTTGCTTGATAAAAAACGTTTAATACAATGATAAATATAATTAATTTTGTCAGCAAAATTTTAGAACATATTGAAAAATGGCTTGTAATAATCACTTTTTTTTTAATGGCTATTTTATCACTTTTCAATGTCATACTTCGTGCTTTATATACCAAATTAGATATAGAATATGCCAATTCTATCCTGCTCAGTATTGACTGGAGTGAACCATTCTCAAGACTCATGGTCTTATGGATAACATTTTTAGGTGCATCAATTCTAACCAAGGAAAACCGTCACATCCGGATTGATCTTTTAGGTAATATTTTATCCCCGCTTCTCAATACATTGCGTGAGATTATTTTATCAATAGCGTGTACAGTAGTCTGCTCCTATATGCTCTATGCCTCCATTGGGTATATTAATATGGAAATACAATATGGCACAAGTTTAATAATGGGAGTTTCTGCCTGGAAGTTACAATTAATAATACCAATTGGATTTTGTATGATGTCATTTCGTTTCATATTTTATTTGACACAGGAAATGGCAAGGCTGACAGGTAAAAAAGTTCAATGATACTAACAATGGTTATATTTTTAATATTACTTTGCTTTATGGGCATGCCTATTTTTGCATGCATTTTTGCCGCCGCAATGCTGGGGTTATATAATGAGGACGTGAATTTCATAGCTATCCCCATTGAAATTTTAAGACTCTCTTCTTCGCCCATTCTCTTGTCAATCCCCCTTTTTACATTTGCCGGTTACCTTTTAGCCGAAGGTGATACATCAAAAAGGCTTGTAAGATTTTCAAAAAGCCTATTAGGCTTCTTTCCTGGCGGTCTTGGGGTTGTGGCCCTTGTTTCCTGTGCCTTCTTTACTGCTGTTACAGGAGCTACTGGAATAACGATAATTGCGCTTGGAGGGATTCTGTTCCCTTCTTTGCTTGAAGAACATTATGAAGAAAATTTTTCGCTCGGTCTTGTCACAACCGGAGGGAGTCTTGGACTCACTTTCCCACCCAGTTTGCCTGTCATACTATACGGTTATGTATCTGGTGTAAACATTGATAAGTTATTCATGGCAGGGCTCTTACCAGGAGCCCTGATGCTTTTCCTTTTATGCATCTTTTCAATATATGCGGGCAAAAAATGGCAGATAAAAACAACCCCCTTTAATATCTCCGAACTTGTAGCCTCGTTCAGGGGGGCAATATGGGAACTCCCCATCCCATTTTTAATAATTGCAGGGATATATTCGGGATTTTGCACTGCAACAGAGGCAGCAAGTTTAATAGTTGCATATGTTTTGATAATCAAGACTTTAATTTACAGGGAAATCAGCATCATAAGGGATCTGCCATCTATCATTGTTGAAAGTATGAAAATGGTTGGCGGGATATTAATTATACTCGGAGCGGCCCTTGCATTTACAAACTACCTTGTTGATGCATTTATACCAATGGCTATCCTTGAATTTATGAAGGACTTTGTTCAAACCAGGATTGGTTTCCTCCTGATTTTAAACATTTTTCTTATAATAATCGGCTGCATGATGGATATTTTCAGTGCTACACTAGTTGTTGCCCCTCTGATAATTCCCCTTGCAGAAAGCTTTGGTATTGATCCTCTTCATCTGGGAGTGGTCTTTTTAATCAACCTGGCTATAGGATACAATACCCCTCCGGTTGGTATAAGCCTCTTTATTTCCAGTGCAAGATTTAAGAAACCTGTACTTCAGCTTTATTCCTCTGTCCTGCCGTTCCTCCTTATATCTCTTTTTTCACTGCTTATCATTACCTATATGCCATGGTTGAGTGTTTTTCTGCCCAATATCTTGAAATAGAATATTTTATTAGATTAACTAAAAAACATATAGAGATTATCGATAGTTTAGTCAGATAACAGCCTTCCCGGTACAATGCTTTTTTTCCCAAACTTATCATGAAGAATATCAATAGCCTTGTTTAGTTTATCAGACTTTACTTTTTCATTGTTTTCTTGGAATATAGACAACTGCTGAGTTGTACATCCGGTAATGAGCCCTGACATGGCTACACCAAGAAGCCTTACAGGTATTTTTTCTATCTCGGTTTTTTTGAGTAATTTCTTGACAGCCGTATACATCACCATACCATCATCAGTGTAGTTATCAAATGTGAGAGATCTTGTTACCTGGGTAAAATCATTATATTTTACTTTAAGGGTAATTGTTTTACCCTTAAAATGGTTGTGTCGCATCCTTTCAGCACTCTTCATTGCAAGTTCAAGCAGATGTTTTTCAGATGTATCGATCCCGGTAATATCTTCAATAAAGGTCTCTTCATGGCCAATTGATTTTATTTCGTGTTCAGTCTCCACGTCTCTATCATCCATACCCATTGCAAGATAATGCATCCTAAGACCATTTTTGCCAAATAGCTTTTCAAGGGCCTTAACGGGGTATTTTTTCAGATCTTTAAAGGTTTTTATGTTGTATCGTTCGAACTTTTCCTGGGTCACCTTTCCTGCTCCCCACATTCTTGAAACAGGAAGAGGGTCGAGAAATGCCTCTAATCCTTCTAATGACACAAAAGTGAGACCATCAGGTTTGTTCATATCTGATGCTATCTTGGCAACAAATTTTGAAGGGGCCACACCAGCGGAAACAGTAAGGCCTGTCTCATCAAACACGGTTTTCTTGATCGATTTTGCTGCTGATACAGGTTCACCAAGAAGTCTTTCCGTGCCTGTGATATCAAGAAAGGCCTCATCAATGGAAAGCGGCTCAACAAGCGGTGTAAAACGTTGGAAAATTTCGAATATTTTATGGGATAGTTCTTTATAACGAGCCATTCTTACCGGCAGAAATATGCCGCTAGGGCAAAGCTTTAAGGCCTGTAACATTGGCATGGCAGAATGAACTCCGTATTTTCTTGCTACATATGATGCAGAAGAAACAACCCCTCTTTTTGTGATTCCGCCTACAATAACAGGTTTACTTCTTAATTCAGGATTATCCAGTATCTCAACCGCAGGATAAAATGCGTCCATATCTAGGTGAATTATGATTTTTCCTTTTTTGATCTTTTCGTACATTTATATTAACGCCGGATTTCCATGTATTCAGCAGAAATACAGGGGTAAAAGCTTAATCCCCAACAGATCGGTTACTATATATCCAATAGGCAATATGAAATAGTAAATATTGTGTACATTGTACCCGATTTTTTCATAATTTTTTTTAATTAAATATATTCAACATAGGCATTATAACAATATTATTCTTATATTTCAAATAGTTATTTGTATTGACTGGAAAATTGGCATACCCTTTGCTCAACTAATATAACAAAGATAACTAACAACCAACAAAATTCCGATTTTATGGAGGTCTAAAATGAAAAAAATAAAAAAGATAGCAGGAATCACTTTACTGATTATGACCCTCGCTCTTCCAGTGTTAGCATGGGGACCTGGCTTTGGCCAGGGATTTGGGCCTGGACCATGCTGGAATTGTGACAACTGCTGTAGCCAGTTGACAAAAGAGCAGCAGGAAAAGCTTAATGATCTGTATAAAAATTATGAAGATAAGACAACCGAGGTCAGAAATGAAATTACTAAAAAACAGATTGACCTCAATACCGAATTGAACCGTAATGAACCGGATATTAAAAAGGCAAAGTCTATTCAAAAGGATATCAATGAACTTCAGGATAAAGTCAGTGAAGCCCACCTGGAATTCATAGTTGAGGCCAAAAAGATATACCCTGACTTGAACACAAGAATGGGTTCAATAATGGGGCGGGGAACAAAAGGCATGCGAAGAGGTATGTAACCATCAGTTCCTTTATTCTGTGAATTTATATTCAAGGGACTGTCAGCGGCCGGCATGAATTCCCCCTGTGCCGGTCGCTTTATTTCTTATCAAGCAGTTTTAATAAATCGTACGGTTTTTCTATTAAAATCTTTGCTCCATTTTTTTTAAGCTCATCGCCTGTCCTGAATCCCCAAAGCGCACCAACAGGATACATGTTGGCAGCCACAGCCGTTTGCATGTCGACACCGGTATCGCCCAGATATAGAATCTGTTCGGGTTGTACTTCTAGCAGGAGCGATATCTCAACCGCTCCTCCAGGGTCTGGTTTTAATTTATAGCCTGGTCGGTGCCCCAGTATGATATCGAATTTTTCAAATGGTAGAAATTCCCTGACACACATTTCAGTAGAATCATTCGGTTTATTAGATAGAACCGCAAGCTTCAGATTACGTAACTTTATTAAAGTAATCAGTTCATTAATACCATAGTAGGGCCTGGTATTTATTTTCCAGTTTTTTTCATACTCAGATCGATATTCGGCAATCAATTTACTCACCGTTTCAGGTTTTTTTATCCTCCATGGAAGCGCTCTCCTGACAAGGGATTCGACGCCATCACCGATCATATATTTATATGATTCAATGTTATGTATCGGTAAATCATATCTTTTAAGAACATTATTCATGGAATCAGCCAAATCATTAAGGGTGTCAAGAAGCGTTCCGTCAAGATCAAAAATAACCGCCTTGAAAAACATAAGTAGTTTCCTTCGCAATATCCCTATTTGAAAGACCCATGAATTACAGGGATTATTTAACCTTTTACTGGTGATGTTAAAATCCCCGGTCTTTCCTAACTTTATTATAGGCCTCCTGGATCTCCTGAAATTTTTTTGTTGCAACGTCAACAAACTCTTCTGGAAGCCCTTTTGAAATAATCATATCCGGGTGATATTCCTTTACCAGTTTTTTGTAGCTGGACTTTATCTCTTCATCAGTGCATTGCCTTGTACAGTTAAGAGTTCTGTAATAACTGTCATCCTGACGGACGTAAACCGATTTAAAATTATCAAATTGTAAATCATTTATCCCAAAAATATTTTTTAATCTTAATAATACACCTTCTTCTGCCGCATGAAGATGGCCATCGGCAGTAGCAAGCCTGAATAAAAGGTCCATAAAGGAGAGCAATATTGTTGGCTCGTTTTTGTTAACCTGATAGAGTTGATTTGCAAAATCATCAATGCTGTATGGAGATTTCTTTGCCTCATTAAATACGTTTCTGGCAAACTGTTTCTGCTGCCTGGAAAGATTCAGGGTATCAAGAAACTGATTGACTGTATTAATTTCTTCTCTGGATACAATACCATCGGTTTTTGCCATTTTACCAAGTATTGAGAAGAGGCTGATAAAATAAGCAGCCTGTGCCTGTTCGGTTTGTTCGAAAGGAATGTAATTTGATACTGTACTGTATTCTCTGTCAAAAAGATGATGTCCAAGCACAGCGCCGGCAATTGCCCCAAGCGGACCCGCAATAAAAAATCCGATTGAACCGAGGGTGAGTTTTCCAAACCATCCCATTATTTTCTCATCTCCCTGATAGCTTTAACCAGATCCTGACCGCCCTGATAGGCCTCTTCAAGGTATTGGGGGTAGTTCATTATCTCCCCTTCCAGATCAATACCGCGGTACAGCAGGCCTCTGTGCAGACTCGTATCCAGTACATCAAAAAAGTATCTGACAGTGAGCAGGGGGCCGTCAAAAAGCCTTTTACCATTGGTTGCTCCTGCAGATATAAAAAGCCCTTTTCTTTTAGGAACCCAATTCTTTCTATTGATCTTATCAATATAATATTTTTTCATCCAGAGAGACTGACATCTGTCAATCAGTATTTTTGTATGGGCACTCAATGAATAGAAAAATATCGGTGAAGCCAATATGACTCCATCTGACTCAAGCATATGGTCGATAATCTCATGAAAATCATCTTTGATCACGCATTTCCCTGAATCCCTGCAACCATATATTTCAAGGCATGGTGAAATTTTTTTATCACGTAATATTATTTCTGTTACTTCTGCTTCGGCATCTTTTGCTCCATCGATTGCCTTTCTTAATAATATGGATGTATTTCCCTTTCTACGCGGGCTTCCAAAAACAGCACATAGCTTTATCATAGACAGCTCCTTAAAAAAAAAGCGGCCAACAGTTTATCTATAGGCCGCTATTTTTACATCAAAAAAAACCCATTATTTTTTTCTGTTTTCAGGCCGTAATTTGCGAACAGCAGTACCCGCTCTCCACATCTCCGAGTTTTTAATACGGTTAAGTTCCACCTGGAGTTTTTCCTTGTAATCAGGAGCACTGTTTGCCTTCATTACAATTTCTGTTTCTTTTCCGGAAACAACACTTTTGTAAAGGTCATCGAATACCGGAGCTACAGCATCGCGGAAACGATCCTTCCAGTCAAGGGCTCCCCTTTGTGCAGTTGCGCTGCAGTTTGCATACATCCAGTCCATGCCGTTCTCATCTACAAGGCGGATAAGACTCTGGGTCAGTTCTTCAACAGTTTCGTTAAAGGCTTCACTGGGGCTGTGGCCATGTTTTCTTAATACATTATACTGGGCTTCCATTGTTCCAGCCAGACACCCCATAAGAACACCTCTCTCACCGACAAGGTCGCTATGGACCTCTTTCTCAAATGTTGTCGGGAAGAGGTATCCTGATCCTATTGCAATGCCAACAGCCTTTGTCCTTTCTTCTGCCCTGCCTGTATAATCCTGATAAACAGCGTAGCTTGAATTGATGCCGGCACCTGAGAGAAAATTCCTTCTCACGGATGTACCGGATCCTTTGGGTGCAACAAGTATAACATCTACGTTATCCGGCGGAATAACCTGTGTCTGCTCTTTATAGACTATTGAAAAACCATGTGAAAAATAAAGTGCATCACCGGGATTAAGGCACTTCTTAATGGTCGGATAAATGGCCTTTTGTGCTGCGTCTGTAACAAGCATCTGTATGATTGTCCCTTTTTTTGCAGCCTCTTCAATGTCAAAGAGTGTTTTTCCGGGTACCCATCCGTCAGCGACTGCCCTGTCCCAGTCTGCTTTAAACGCCTTTGACTGACCGATAAGGACGTTAAAGCCATTATCTTTCATATTAAGAGACTGCCCGGGGCCTTGCACACCATATCCAATAACCGCAATGGTTTCATTCTTAAGAATATTTCTTGCCTTTTCCAGAGAAAACTCATCAACGGTAGTAACATCTTCTTCGACTCCTCCAAAATTAATTCTTGCCATCTAATATCCTCCTTAAAAATATTTATTGTTACGAATAAAAACTGTCAAATCAGTTTGATATATTAAAAGCTTCATAAAATAACTTATGCCTCACATATACCTATTTTTTCTCTCTTGCAAGCGCTATTGCGCCTGTTCGTGCAATTTCTTTTATCCCGAAGGGTCTTAATAGGTCTATGATAGCTGTCAGTTTATCTTCAGTGCCTGTAACTTCAATAGTGTAATATTCAAGGCTTACATCAATGATTCTCGACCTGAAGATATCCACCAGGCGCAGTATTTCAGCCTTGTTCTCCTGTTTTGCCTTGATTTTAATGAGTACAAGTTCCCGCTGCACAAAAGGGGTCCCTGTAAACTCAATCACCTTTACAACGGATATAAGTTTATTCAATTGCTTTTTGATCTGTTCCAGGATGTTCAGATCCCCTGTTGTCACCAGTGTAACACGTGATATATTTTCTTCATTTGTCTCTGCTACGCAAAGGCTTTCAATATTAAAGCCCCTGCCGCTGAACAGGCCTGATATCCTTGCCAGTACCCCTGGTTCATTTTCAACAAGTAAAGAGAGTATATGTTTTTTTGAATTATTTTCATTATTCATTTCTTTCACTACTCCTGTTTTAAAACAGTATAGACATTATATAAACCGGGTTCTGTTATACAAGAAGCATCTCTGTTATATCTGCCCCGGCCGGAACCATCGGGTAAACGCCCTCTTCCTTTTCAACAACAAAATCCATAATGACTGGTTTGCTGGTAGAAAAAGCCTTTTTTAAAACGGGAACAACTTCATCGGGTTTTGTTGCCCTCAGCCCTATTGCTCCAAATGCTTCAGCCAGCTTTATAAAGTCAGGGGTATGTGACATTTCGGTACAGGCGTAACACCGGTTATAAAAAAGTTCCTGCCATTGACGGACCATACCCAGATATCCATTATTGAGGATGGCCACCTTAACAGGAAGATTAAACTGCATAGCAGTAGCCATCTCCTGAATATTCATTTGAATACTGCCATCCCCCGCAATATCTATTACCAGTTTATCAGGACATGCAACCTGCGCACCAATGGCAGCAGGAAGCCCGAAGCCCATAACTCCTAATCCGCCTGAGGTTATAAAGGTATTAGGTTTATCAAAATGGTAGTACTGTGCAGCCCACATCTGATTCTGTCCGACCTCAGTAGTAATTATTGCATTACCCTTTGTTACTTCAAATATCTTTTCAACAACAAATTGCGGTTTGATTATATCACCTTGCTCGTATGCCAGAGGTTTTGTGGATTTCCATTCTAATATTTTATCAAACCATGGTTTTCTTATTACTTTAAGATCCTTTATCTCCTCTGTTTCGAGAATTGTATTCATTTTATTTAAAGTAATTTTACAGTCACCAACAATAGGTGTGTGCACAAGTATATTTTTACTGATGGATGTAGGATCAATGTCAATATGTACAATTTTTGCCTTTGACGCAAACGTAGAGGTCTTACCTGTAACCCTGTCATCAAATCTTACTCCTATTCCTATAAGAAGATCACACTCTGCGGTTGACATGTTTGCCCTGTAGGTTCCATGCATTCCAAGCATGCCCAGCCATAATGGATCTGAAGCCGGAAAAGCTCCAAGTCCCATCAGGCTTGTTGTAACCGGAGCTTGTATCTTTCTTGCAAATTTTATCAGTTCCTTTGATGCATTAGAAAGAATCACACCGCCGCCTGCAAATATCATGGGCTGTCTGGCATCCTTTATCAACCTTATAGCCCTGTCAACCTGCTTCATGTTGGGCTCATAGGTAGGATTGTAAGATCGTAATTTTACACTCTTGATCGGCTTATATTCAGTGTAGGCTCGAACAACGTCCTTGGGAATATCCACAAGAACAGGCCCTGGTCTGCCTGAACTGGCAATATAAAATGCCTCCTTTATAGTTTTTGCAAGGTCTTTAATATCTTTGACAAGAAAGTTATGCTTTGTGCACGGACGCGTGATGCCAACAATATCTACCTCCTGGAATGCATCATTACCTATAAGACTGGTATTTACCTGCCCGGTTATTATCACTATCGGGATAGAATCCTGATAGGCAGATGCAATACCGGTTACAGTATTTGTGGCTCCAGGACCGGATGTAACAAGACATACTCCAGGCCGGCTTGCAGCCCTTGCATACCCATCAGCAGCATGAACAGCCCCCTGCTCATGCCTGACAAGAATATGTTTGATTTTCTGGTTCCTGCTCAGTTCATCATAGATATCAAGAACGGCTCCTCCTGGAAATCCGAAGATTATTTCAACCCCCTCTTCTTCCAGGACTTTCATTAATATTTCAGTTCCTTTGAGTTTAATGATAATCACCCCCTTTTTGTCAATTATCAATGATTAAATATCAACGAGTCGCATTCACTGGTTATTGTTCATTGTATTTTTTACATATTCAACCAGCCCCCCGGCATCAATGATTTTACGCATAAAATCGGGAATCGGGCTGGCGCAATATTTTCCGTCTCTGGTTAGGTTGGTTATTTGGCCTGTAATCAGGTCTACACTCAATCTATCACCCTCTTTGATAGACTCGACGGCTTCTTTTGATTCCAGTATAGGAAGACCTATATTGAAGGCGTTTCTGTAAAAAATCCTTGCAAAACTTTTTGCAATAACTACACCTATACCGGCTGATTTTATTGCCAGAGGGGCATGCTCCCTTGAGGATCCGCAGCCGAAATTACTTCCGCCTACTATTATGTCTCCTGTTGCATTGTTTCCAAAATCAGGTCTTAGATCGGCAAAACAGTTTTTTGCAAGCATATCTTTATCAGATACATTTAGGAACCGTGCAGGGATAATAACATCAGTATCTATGTTGTCGCCAAATTTCCAGACTTTTCCTTCTATTTTCATCTTTTTCTCCTTTTGGGTATTATAACTCGTCAGGTGAGCCAATGCGGCCAAGAACAGCCGATGCAGCCGCTACAGCAGGACCTACGAGGTAAACTTCACTTCCTATATCACCCATTCTGCCCAAAAAATTCCTGTTGCTCGTAGAAGCACATTTTTCACCTTTTGTCAGAATACCCATATGTCCTCCAAGGCATGGACCGCAGGTCGGGGGACCTATGGTTGCACCAGCATCTAAAAAAATTTCAATAATACCCTGCTGTATAGACTGTTTGTATATCAGGGGTGACCCGGGAATTACAATCAGCCTCAAACCCTCGGCTTTTTTTCTTCCCTTTAATATTCCGGCGGCTTCGGCAAGGTCTTCAAGCCTTCCATTTGTGCACGAACCTATGAAGACCTGATCAAGTTTAACATTGCTCGATTCCGAAACCGGTTTTACATTGTCGGGTGTATGGGGCCATGCTACCTGAGGACCTATATTTGTTACGTCAATGACAATCTCCCTCTCATACAAAGCATCAGAATCAGCCTTGTAAATAGACGGTTTTCTTGTTGTTCGTCCTTTTATATACTTCATGGTTATCTCATCAGCTTCAAAAATACCGTTCTTTGCCCCGCATTCGATAGCCATGTTTGACATTGTAAGCCGGTTATCAATAGAAAGGTCTTTGACAACCGGCCCTGTAAATTCAATGGCCCTGTAATTTGCCCCTTCCACGCCCAAAAGACCAATGAGATATATTATAAGGTCTTTTCCTCCAACCCAGGATCTGAGCTGCCCTTTTAGTATAACCTTAAGGGTTGAAGGTACCTTTAACCATACCTCACCGGTTGCCATTATAACACCAAGATCCGTACTTCCAACACCTGTTGAGAATGCCCCCAAAGCACCGTATGTGCATGTATGGCTGTCTGCACCTATTACAAGATCACCTGGTATCACAAGCCCTTTCTCTGGCAGAATCACATGCTCTATACCCATTTCACCGACTTCAAAATAATGTTTGATATTGTGCTTTTTAGCAAAATCTCTAATTATTTTTGCCTGCGCTGCCGAAGGAATATCCTTGTTTGGCACAAAGTGATCAGGCACCAGAGCAATTTTCTCTCTATCAAAAACATCTTCCATGCCTATTTCATTGAAAACCTTTATAGCCAGCGGTGCTGTAATATCATTAGCCAGCGCAAGGTCAACCTTAGCCTGAAGCAGATCTCCCGGTTTAACATTATCCACACCAGAATGTGCTGCAAGTATCTTTTCAGTAAGAGTCATTCCCATTTAATTGTCCTCTCTTTTTTTTTATTATAAGCTTCTTTCCTGAGCATTTATTGATGGATTTCTTTTGAGATATTTCAGCCTGTTCAATCCGTTTACATAAGCCTTTGCAGCGGCTGTGATAATATCGGAGTCTGAACCTTTACCAAGAGCAAGCATCCCGTCTTCCTGGAGTCTGACTGTAACCTCCCCCTGGGCATCCATACCGCCTGTTATTGAGTTTACAGAGAATCTGACAAGGCTGGATTTAGTCCCGGTCATTTTTGCTATTGTATTAAATGTTGCATCAATAGGTCCGATACCGAAACCTGAGCTTTGTATTTTTTCTCCCTCGATTATGAGTATTACCGTAGCAGTCGGTATGGTAACTGTTCCGCTGACCACATTAAGATAATCAAGCTTATATATATCCGGAATCCTGAGATGCTCTTCTGCAATAAGGGCCTCAATATCTTCATCCAGCAGATCCTTCTTTTTATCTGCCAGTTCTTTCATCTTTACAAACAATCTGTCGGTTTCTTTTTTATCAAGATCATAGCCGAGATCATTCAGTTTATCACGGAAGGCATGTCTTCCGGAGTGTTTGCCAAGCACAAGACGATTAGATGTCAGACCGACCGTCTCAGGTTCCATTATCTCATATGTCATCCTGTTTTTAAGCACGCCGTCCTGATGGATGCCTGCCTCATGTGCAAAGGCGTTTGCACCAACAATAGCTTTGTTGGGTTGAACAACAATACCTGTAATCATTGAGACAAGCCTGCTGCTTGGCACTATCTCATGGGTAATAATGGAACTTTCCAGGTTCAGAAGACTTTTTCTCGTATGGATGTTCATTGCCACTTCTTCGAGACTGGTATTCCCTGCCCTCTCGCCTATGCCATTTATAGTTACCTCAGCCTGCCTTGCCCCGGCTATCAACCCTGCCATTGTGTTGGCAGTGGCAAGGCCAAGGTCATTGTGACAATGCACACTTATTATGGCCTGATTGATATTTGACGTATGGCTTTTTATATATCTAATTAATTCACCAAATTCATCAGGCAGTGCATATCCTACAGTGTCAGGGATATTTACAGTTGTGGCGCCTGCGTTAATAGCAGCTTCAAGTACCTTACAGAGGAAATCCCTGTCACTCCTTGATGCATCCTCTGCTGAAAATTCAACATTATCCGTAAAGGACTTGGCATATGTTACACAATTAAAAGCGGTTTTTATAACCTCATCCCTTTTCATTTTAAGTTTATGCTTCAGATGAATATCAGATGTAGCAATGAAGGTATGTATCCTCGGATAAGCTGCCTCCCTGACTGCCCCCCATACCCTGTCGATGTCTTCCTTCGATGTGCGTGCAAGTCCTGCAACCTGGATTTTTCTCATCTTCTGGCTTATTGCCTGAACCGCTTCAAAATCCCCCGGTGATGCAGCAGGAAAACCCGCCTCGACAACATCAACCCCAAGTTTTTCCAATTGTGTGGCAAGACGAAGTTTTTCAGCAGTGTTCATGCTTGCTCCAGGAGACTGCTCGCCATCTCTCAATGTTGTATCAAAAAATATTACTCTGTCCATAAAGGGTATTCCTCCAAAAATTAAATTTTTTTAAAAATATTTTATCCTTTTATACCCCTTAAATGACCCTCCACAGATCCTGATCAACAGGACCTGTGGCAAATATCTCAGTTGTGCAACCTTTTTTTCCCATATCAGATTTACTATTTCATCTATTTAATTAATTTGATCTCAAATAAACAAAAATCCGTTACCAGGCTCAGCCTGATAACGGATTTATATTTGATCATTTATTTAACTATCCCATTATCAGGCCTGTCGGTATACCCCTAGAACCAGAAGGTTTACTACGACAAGTAGTACCTCTACTAAATTACCGCTGATAATGTTGATAGTCTTGATATTCATTTTTATGATTTTTCCTTTTGAAACTTCAAAAAAGTATTTTTGAATGTTCTCACTAAAAGTCAGTAATGTCAAATATTTTTTTGCTTATTTTTTGACTCCTATGCATTTTCTGTTTTATAGACATTATTTTATTTATCAGGGGCAGGCCCTGATGTCTGTCTGCTTCTTTTTATATCCTGATGCATAATGAATGCCTTGACCAATCTTTCCATTCATAGTATTAACAATATCAAACGAGTTATGAAACAGGCAAAAGCCATCCAGACTCAAAAAGTCGGGGTGGCTTTTTACATTTCAACGATACACATGGTTGAATTGACCACGGCTTAGAATTAGCGAAGCCGGGTCATTGCCCAAACATTATGGGATTTTTGAGAGTTCTTCATGCCAAAAATTCTGGTCATAGATAACTATGACTCATTTACATATAACCTTGTCCAGATGTTCATGGGATATGAACTTGAAATACTTATTTACCGGGCAGATAAAATTGGTGTTGAAGAAGTTGAAAATCTTAAGCCCGATTACATCCTTATCAGCCCCGGCCCTAAAGATCCTTCCCATACCGGAATCTCTATTCCTTTGATAAAACGCTATTATCAGGAATTACCTGTTCTTGGGGTCTGTCTCGGGATGCAGTGCATAAATGAGCTGTTTGGAGGAGAGACTGTCAGGGCTCCTGTGCCAAGGCATGGTAAAACCAGCGTTATACGACATAATGGAAAAGGTATCTTTAAGGGTATGCCTGACAATTTTCTGGCAGCAAGATACCACTCATTAATGGTCAGCCTGAATAATAAAAACCTGATTATTACAGCAAAAAGTGATGATGATGTGATAATGGGCATCTCTCATCCTGAGTATCCGCTTCATGGTGTACAGTTTCATCCTGAAAGTTTTCTTACGGAGCATGGATTAACCATAATTGAAAACTTCCTTGATTTTGGCCCATTGAATACAGGGAACTGATGAGCAGGAAAGGATTTCCAAAATGATTGATATTGAGAGAGTAACAGGAAATCTCACGGATATTCAATATAAGAAGATCAAGACGGGCAAAAATATGATGGATATTGCAGCCAGTTTTGCGCACGAACCTGGAACAACACTTCTTATGAGCGGCGGAGACCTTGATTGTTCAAGGTATCATATTCTCGGTATTAGACCATGGCTGACCTTCTCCGGCAAAGGTGAACTAATGACCATAATTACCGGCAGTGAAAAACATCAGTTTACCGGTAATCCATTTGATACACTGCGGGCAATAATAAATGCCTGTAAGATTGGATCAGCCCGCAATGAACTTCCATTAGGTACAGGGCTCATGGGTTATCTGGCTTATGATCTTAAGGATTATCTGGAAAAACTACCCCGTACATCTGTTGATGATCTGAACCTTCCGGTAATTTACCTTAACGTCCCGTCAATTATCCTCATATATGATAAAATCTCCGGAGAGGAAACAGTCTGTGTGCCAGTAATAAACGGTATACCTGTAATATCTGCTGAGTATGCAGAAAGGTTATTAAGACAAGACGCTGATAAAGCAGAAAAGGAGAACACAACAAACGGTAAATACACATCCAATTTCACACAGGAGGAGTATGAATCGGCAATTGTAAAGATAAGAGAATATATTTCTTCAGGCCATGTCTATCAGGTCAATATGACCCAGAGGTTTGAGATGGATTTTTCAGGAGACCCTTATATCCTTTTTAAAAAGTTATACAAAAAAAATCCCGCCCCGTTCTTTGCATATATAAATGCCGGTGATCATCACATTGTTTCAACTTCACCGGAAAGGTTCTTAACCTTGAGGGGAGACTACATAGAGACAAGACCTATAAAGGGTACAAAACCAAGAGGCAAGACAAAGGAAGAAGATGAAAAATTCAGATTCCAGCTTGAAAACAGCAGGAAGGATGAAGCGGAATTGTCTATGATCGTCGATCTTATGCGAAATGACATTGGGAAGGTATGCGAGGCATCATCAGTAAAAGTAAAGGAGCATAAGCGTCTGGAGGCCTATGAAAATGTATATCATCTGGTCAGTATTGTTGAAGGAAGGCTTAAGAAAAATTGTGATGAGGTAGACCTTTTAAAGGCTACATTTCCGGGCGGGTCTATCACAGGCTGTCCAAAGATAAGGGCAATGGAGATAATTGATGAACTTGAACCCAACAGGAGACATGTCTATACAGGATCAATCGGTTATATAAGTTTCCATAACAGCCTGGACCTTTCCATTGCTATAAGAACGGCCATTATACACAGCAACAGGATATATTTCTCATTTGGGGGGGGCGTTGTGTATGATTCGGATCCCCTTGATGAATATGAAGAGACTCTTTATAAGGGTAAAACCATGATGGAGATTCTACAAAAAATCGAATCGGTAAAAAAACGGGACCCTGTAGCATGGATAAACGGGTCTTTAAAGCCGCTATCCCAGGGTAGAGTTAATATTACTGACCTCGGTCTGCAATATGGATATGGTTTTTTTGAGACCATCAGGGTTGATCATGGCAGAATTCTTTTACTGGAAGACCATATAGAGAGATTTAATAATGCATGGGAAACCTTTTTTGACCATCCTATACCTGATCTTACATGGGATGAGATAATCAGACAGGTAATAGAGGCAAACAATCTTAATGAATGTGTTTCTGCCGTAAAAATAATTGCAACTTACGGGTACATGGATAAACCGCATCATAATCATTGTATTTTTGTTACCGCAAAGCCGTATGTTCACAGACTTGAAAACAGAAAAGAAAAAGGGCTAAGGCTTGGGATTTATCCTGAACCTCGTTATTCTCCCCTGGCTGGTCACAAAACATTAAATTACCTTTACTATTTTATGGCAGGCAAATGGGCAAAGGAAAACGGCTTTGATGAGGCCCTTATCCTGAATCCTGATAAAAGCATGTCTGAAACAAACACAGCCAATATTCTGTTTATAAGGGATCGTACGGTTATAAGACCCTTATCACAATATGTCCTTAAAGGTGTAATGGAGAAGAATGTCTTGAAATTCCTGGAAGCCAATGGTTATTCTATCGAACACAGGCATGTATCCGTTAATGATCTTAGCCCTTCGGATGCTCTCATTATTACCAATTCACTAATTGGTGCGGTGCCTGTATTAAGCGTCGACCATGCCGATTTTAAAGAGACCTCAAATTTATGTGCGTACATTAACAGTTCAATTCTGTGAAATAATGTAAGCCTGTATCCCGCTGCAAACAGCGGGGCATCAGGAATATCAAATTAATGCATCAAACAGATGTATAACTTACACCTATTTTCCTGCGTCAGATGTTAAAGAACAAATTTATATCCCTACTCTGAGGATGCGGCCCTGAACGGAATATGGATGGCAGATATCCCAGTTAACGATATCACCCATCCCTTTATTTTGAAAATATTCCCCCAGTCTTTCAAACGTCGGCCTTCCGGGATCGGCAAATATTATGTTTTTAACACCGCTGTTTAATGCCCTGTGGATCATTTGTTTCAAAATCTCAACCATATTATCCCAAAAGCAAATATCTGCCCCGATCATAACATCTATGTTCTTGAAATTCTTACAGGTCAAATCATCAAAATCCGCTTTAAGAGTATTTACATTTACATTATTAATATCAGCGTGCAGGTGCACATAGGGAAAAACGGCAGAATCACTGTCAATACATGTTACAATGGAAGCAAAGTTTTTAACACAGTATATGCCTGCTATTCCCCATCCGCACCCCATATCAAGAATATGTAAATGGCGGCTAAATCCGCTTCTCTTAAAATAGTCCATTAATAGCCAGCTCGACGGCCATATCCTGAACCCATGGAGTGAAGGTTTATGCTTATTCTTCAAACGGCGTATATCCGCATGATTGGAGCGGAGAACCTTTACCCCATTGTGAGTAAAATCTTTTTTTCTGCTTTTAAACATAGATAGGATCTTTATCCCAGGCTTCATTCGATATAGCTTTTTAAATACCAGAATCTTCTAATAACGCCTTCTACCGGAATTCCCCTGTCTTCCTCTTGAACCGCCTCTATCTTCGCGCTTTGGGTTGGCCTGATTCACTTTAATAGCCCTCCCCTTTATTTCTTTGCTGTTAAGACCGTTAATAGCCGCCTCTGCCTCCGCATTGTTCGACATTTCCACAAATCCAAAACCCTTTGATCTGCCGCTGTACTCGTCTTTTATTACCTTTGCTGATACAACTTCTCCATAGGCTGCAAAGGCTGAGTTCAGATCTTCTTCGGTAACTTCATAAGATAAATTTCCAACGTAAATATTCATTTGGTGCTTCTCCTGATTTAAAATGTTGTTAAAAATAAGTATACATACTGAAAACAAAGCCAATAAAAAACTTTAAACAATTTTAATAACTGGAACAAATGTGGTTTTAAGATAATGGAAGTTCATCCGGAAGAAATGTAAGCCATTTTTTGAATAGAAAGCTGGCAAAAAGAAGGCTGGCATGTGTCAGGCTGTACTTTAACAATGATCTTGGAGTTCCAATTCCTAAAACTTGATAGGCTGATATAAAACCAGCGCAATTATTTTTAGCAGTATTAGTTATCTTCTATATTCATATAAATAATATAAAATTACTTTATTTATATAATTGTGCTAACTTTATTTGATATTTTTTCCCAAGTCAAGCTTTTATTCCCTCTATTATAATTTAATTTTATTACACCAATGAAAATGAAATCGCATTATTCTTAATAATTATGAATTTTACTCATAAAAATACCTTGATTTTCTGTTGTATTTAGGTTAGGAAATAATAAAAAATGGCCTGATAAAAACATCAGCCATGTTTCGTTCAGAAGGAAACGGCATTATAGCGGCATCCTTTGTGTATTGAAACTTAAATTTTAATTCGGAAGGAGGATGTCATTATGGCTAATGGTGTTGTGAAATGGTTTAATGACCGTAAAGGGTTTGGCTTTATCGAACAGGAAAACGGCCCGGATGTATTTGTACATCATTCAGGAATAGTTGCTAACGGTTTCAAAAGCCTTAAGGAAGGTGACCATGTCACCTTTGATATTGAAGATGGACAGAAAGGTCCGTCTGCAAAGAATGTAAAAGCAAATTAACTATATCCAAATTAAAAGGGCGCTCCATATAATCCACAATGGGGTGCCCTATTTTACAGGTTTCTATTCTTAAATATAACAATAGCAGGATAGTTAAAACGCATGATCATTTCTTATGGTAATACCCTGATCCTTTAATTTTGTATTATCACGAACACGGTCATGATACAGTTGACTGTCAGTGACAGCATTATCCAGTAATTGTTTAGCGGTAGGGGAATCCGGGTTGAGTTCCAGGGCCTTTTTGTAGTTCTGTATAGCCCTGGGATATTGACTGATAGTGTGATAATAATATCCCCTGTTGATATATGCATTAACATACCCGGGATCTATCTCTATGGCCTTGTTGTAATCAGAAAGGGCTTTTTTAAATTTCTCTTTAGAAAAATAGGCGCAACCGCGATAATAATAGGCATCAACATTTTCAGGGTTAATCTTTATAGCCTTATTAAATTCAGAAATAGCACCGTCAAACTGGCTTTTTTTAAAATAGGCGATCCCCTGAGCAACATTATCAACAGGAATATCTTGCTTGGCAGCATCTATTTCTGCCTGATTATCTGCCTCAGCCCGGGCATTGGATACAAGTAAAATAAAAAACGATAACAAACAGACTGCCAATAAAACATATAAATTTTTTTGTATTGACATGGTTTCTTTATCCATTTTGGTTTTATAAAAAGAGGCAAATAGGTGACCCGGATTCCTTATTACTCCTGTTAGAGATATAAATCAAGTTCTTATAAAATACTTGTACTGACGCAATTACAGAATATAATCGTATCATATTTTGATACAATTAAGAGTCAATTATGGGTTTCATTTGGCAATTTAAAAACTTGTCGGTTTTAAATTATGATATGATAAACTGCTTTCTTCTGAGCGTTTGACCGTTTGAAGGATGGCTGGCAGCGCTTTTCCCTACCGGTTATTCCTGTTTACAAAAAATAAGTGTTGGTGAATAGCGGCAGGAAACTTCTGTGCATGTTGTTTCAGGTCCTATTGGTAAATAGAAAGTCCATTATATGGCTCCTCAAAGTAAATTACTTGATAAAATGATGAATGATTTTTTAACCTGGTTGAGAACAGGCAAGAATAAAACCGAAGGCCTTATTCGTGCCGGCATAGCCCATTTTTATTTTGTGATTATTCACCCTTTATTTAATTTTAATTATTTATTTTCCAGTACCTCGCGTAATTTAACCTCTAAATCCTTTATTGAGAAAGGTTTATGTATGAACTGCACTCCTTCATCCAGTACACCATGGTGTGCGATTACATCCGCCGTGTAACCGGACATGAACAGCCGTTTTATGTTTGGGTAGATAGACAAAATATTCTTGGCCAGTTCACGGCCATTCATTTCCGGCATAACCACATCGGTCATGAGCAGATCAATTTGTCCTGTGTGCTCCCGGGCTATGCTTATCGCCTCACCAGGTGTCGTTGCAGTCAGAACATTATATCCCCGTCTACTCAGCATCTTCATCGTTATATTGAGGATAGCCAACTCGTCTTCCACCAGAAGGATGGTCTCACTGCCGCGCTCTGCCTGTAAAGATTTCTGTTCGGATGGAGTTGCGGTCTTCACTGTGTATTGAGGCAGATATATCCTGAAGGTTGTTCCCAGGCCAGGCTCGCTATAAACGTTTATGAAGCCCTGATTCTGCTTTACCACGCCATATACCGTCGCCAGGCCAAGGCCTGTGCCCTTTCCGGTTTCCTTGGTGGTAAAGAATGGCTCAAAGAGATGACCGATTGTATCCTGGTTCATACCGCAACCGTTATCACTGACTGCAAGCATGACATAATCACCAGGCACAGCATAGGTGTGTTGTATGCAGTAGCCGCTATCGATGGCGGCATTATCCGTTTCGATAGTGATCCTGCCATTACCTGATATTGCGTCCCTCGCATTTACACACAGATTGGCCAGAATCTGGTCAATCTGTGATGGATCGATTTTAAGAGAAGCAACTTCTTTGCCCGGTATCCAGTCAAGATGAATGTCCTCACCTATGAGCCGCCTCAGCATATTCAGCATTCCTTCCACTATGGCATTAAGATCAATCACCCTGGGTGCAACAGTCTGTTTACGGGCAAAGGCGAGCAGCTGCCTTGTGAGGTCGGCCGAGCGCTCAGCAGCGCGTTTTATCTCCTCCAGCTCGGCATGTAGCTCATCGTCAAGACTGATCCTTTCCAGGGCGATCTCTGCATGTCCAAGGATGATGCCAAGCATGTTATTGAAATCATGCGCCACGCCACCCGCAAGTCTGCCAACTGATTCCATCTTCTGGGCCTGAGTAAGTTGGGCCTGGAGTTTTTCCCGTTCCGCTTCTACCCGTTTTCGTTCTGAAATATCCCGGACCAGCACCGTAACCTTCCCTTTTTCAGGTTGATAGGAATAGGTCTCGAATTTAGTATTATATTCGGATGAATCGAATTCATAAAACAAAGGTTTGCCTGTCTTGGCGACCGTGAAATAGGTGTCCAGCCAGTGCGTGGTATCAACAGGCACGATTTCTTTATATGTTTTACCGATGATTTGATCACGATTTAGTCCCAAAATTCTTTCAAATGCCGGGTTTATTTCCAAATACCGGTAATCATAAGGTTCTCCCTTGTCGTCGTAAATGACTTCGGATAAATAAAACCCATCACTCATTGACATGAACAGGTTTCTGAAACGCTCCTCGCTTTTCCGTATTGCATCTTCTGCCTGCTTGCGCTCAGTTATGTCTTTAGACGAGCATACAAAGACCGTTGTCTTTCCATCAGCATCCGGTATTGGTGTGATAGTTGTCATATAATAGCGGTCACCGTCACTTCTCGGGACCCTCACTTCGATAAGCTTCTTTTTTTTAGTATGTATGACCTCTGAGAGCGCCGTGAAGCGTTTATCCGCTTCATCACAAGGAAAAACGTCCCACATGGTTTTGCCAATGATATAACCGGCTGTTTTCTGAACAACTTCGGCATAGGCCTGGTTAACATAGAGGTAATGGCCTTCGTGGGTTAGGCAATAGATCGGGTCGGAAATTCCATCGAGAAGGCGGTAGTTGAAAACAGCCATATCATGACCCTTTTGTTTGAAGGCTCTTTACTTAAAGGAGATTAATCTTAATATCAAATTTTTTCCTACCCATCTGATAATTACCAGGCATATTAATCGATTTTTATATTTATGAGCAATAGATTTTTATATGCAATAAATAATACATGGAGATTATTTCTGATGTAATCCATTACCGGAAAATGGTTTTTTTATCAGATTATGAAAAGAACCCGATCAGAAAAACACCGGCAAGCATGATGAACGCCCCGAAAAGCCGTTCGCCGGCCCCTTTTTCTCTAAACCACCATGCCCCGTAGAGAATACCGAAAAGGAGGCTTGTGCGTTTAACAGACACCATATAAGCTGCCTCTACCATTGATATGGCAAGCATATGACTGAATATCATTACAGCGTTTACCGCCCCGATGGTCAAGCCCTTTAACGGAAGCCCCCCAATCCTTTTTATTGATATCCCGTGTATCATTGGAATCAGCGCGGTCATAAGAAGGGTAAGGACTATAAAATAGGTGCTTCCGAAAAAATACGGGTTGGAGTGCTGAATACCTATCTTGCCAAGGACTGAGGTTATGGAATAAATAAAAGAGACAACAAGCATAAGCCATGAACCCTTTTCCCTTAACACAGCCTTTATTGGCGCAAAAATGCCCCCTCTTATGCTTGAGATGTTCAGGCAGTATGACCCGATGACTATAAGTATAATTCCTGTAATGCCCATTATATTGGGTCTTTCTCCAAGGGCTATCCTGCCGGTAAGGATCACAAATACAGGAGTAAATGCAAGAAACGGGAGTGTGAGTGACAGGGGCGATACCTTTATTGCCTTCATGTAACAGTAATAGGCGCATGCCTCAAGGGGCGCGGCAAGTGCTATTACTGTAAAATAGGCGTAATCGGGTTTTGCCATAGGGATAAAGAATAATGACAGGATGAGCCAGGGGAGTGTAAACATCAACCTGACCAGGGCCATCTCATAGGGAGAAAGGCTGCTTAAAAACCGTTTTGTCATTGCATCGGTTGTGGCAAGGGTAAAAGCAGCAAGCAGTGAAAAAGGAAACCAGAGCATTATTATTTATTCTTTCTTTAACAGTAAAATTACAGGTAAAGGAAAATATGTGACAACATGAGTCTTGTCAAATTTATTATAAATAATAATGGCCGTTTTTTCTCTTTACTGTTGACGCCTTCGCCTTTCACCTTCCCTTTGAGCTTTCAGCTTTGAGCTTTCAGCTTTTTACCCCTTACACCTTAATCCTTACCCCTATTAATGCTTTGAGCTCTTAACTTTTATGCCACCCTAGGAA
>CAZSZQ010000010.1:39636-46510 GCA_964610475.1 uncultured Desulfatiglans sp. | reverse complement strand
CTCCACTCATTCATCCTTAAAAAGCCTTCTGAGTGCTGCCTTCCATAAGAAAGAAAGTATCCAAAATTGCCTGCTCCACCGTTAATGGAAAACTTTCCAGCCATTGAATCAGCGTTTGTATATTCAGGGGTTATTTCATAATCTGTCTGAAGGGTTATCTTTGGCCTGAGAGTGATACCCTTTGATCCTTTTTTGGTAATTATATTTATAACACCACCGGCAGAGTTTTCAAATTTAGCTGATGCCCCACCCCTTATAATCTCGATCTTGTCAATATCCTCCAGATTCAGGCTTGACCAGTCGATCGGGGTAGTCGCTTTTCCTGACGAACCTGTTACCGGGCGGCCGTCAATTGCCACAGTATAGCGGCTGTCTTCAAACCCTCTGAACATGACGACCTGTTGAGGATCAGGGATATTGGACCCCTTTAAGACATCGATTCCGGCCATATGCATGACGATATCCTCAACACGTGTCACCGAACCGCTTTTAACATATTCTTCCACATCTACTATTGTGCTGGTAGGTGTAAATTTTACGGCTCCTCCATGGAAGGCCTGAATAAATATATCACCAAGTTCAATAGGTTTTCTTTTATCCTTATCACAATCTCCGCGTATGCAGTCTTCTTCTGAGATACCCTTTTCCTGTGAGAACACCTGATTCTGGAAAAATAATAGCCCGATACAGCATACTAGAAGAACGGATATCACCGCTCTTTTTAAAAACATTAACTCTCCCTCCTTTTATTGTAGTGATTACCCCTGATCATTGGCCTGGTTGAATGAATATCAGGGATCAGGGGAAACCTTAATTTTAAGCTTTTTCAATATTACACAAAAATCCCCTGTATGCAGGGAAACTACTTATTGGATCAAGCAGTTCATCATCTGTCAGTTCATTAATATTGCTTTGATTCCAGCCATGGGTCATCCCGACTATTCCCGGTACAAGGCTGTCTATAAAAATGGCTTTCGCTGTAATACTTCCCCTTGGGGAAGATATTTTGACAGTGTCGCCCTCCAATATCCCTTTGGATTTGGCATCTGAGGAATTAATTTCTATTACAGGCTCGGGGGATTTTTTAAGAAGCTGAGGGATGTTCCTCTGCTGCGAATGGTAAAAATACTGTATCCTTCCTCCCGACATCATAATAAAGGGATATTCTACCTTCAATGTCCTGTTTGTTTCGTTTTCATATGGATTGACATAGGCCGGAAGCGGATCATATCCTGCGTCTTTAAGTTCAGGGGATGAGAATTCTATCTTCCCTGTCGCCGTTCCAAAGCCATCTTTTTCATATTTATTGTATTCTTTGCCACCTTGACGTTTAATGCCATTAAAATTTTTCTTTAGTTCAACAGAAGTGATTCCGGTCGGTTTCAGGTGTTCATCTATAGCCTCATCAAGGCTGCTCCACGGAAATTCCTCTGTATACCCCATCTTTTTCGCAAGTTCGAACCAGAGTTTCCATGTCGGCCATCCCTGTCCGACAGCGGGAATCACCTGTGGTGTCATATATACATTTCCTCCGATTTTAATGTTATCGCTCTCCATGAAGGTTGCTCCGGGAAGGACAATATCCGCCATCTTGGCGGTTTCGGTCATGAAGAGGTCCATTACAACCATAAAATCGAGCTTTTTAAATGCCTCCCTCTGGTGATTTGCATTCGGCCCGGTGAGCAGCGGATTTCCGCCTATCACCAGAAGGGCCTTAATCGGATACGGGCTGCCTGTAAGAAGTGTTTCCGGTAGTTTGTTGACGCTGATCATCTTCCTCTGTTTCCACAAAATGGGATAGCTGTCTGCTGTAATACCGGGTTTATAAGGGCTATATTTCTTATCCAATTCCATATCGGCTGGTGGGATTCTCTTATCGGGCATCAGTACCCCGCCCTTGATATCAAGATTACCGGTAAGGGCCTGAAGCAGCATTATGGCCCGAATGGTCTGAACCCCGTTTAAATGAAGCTCAAGTCCATTGCCTGTTGCTATTACTGCAGGTTTGTTTGTTGCATATTCAACAGCGAGCTTATTTATGCTTTCTGCCGGGATACCTGTTATTGCTGCCGCTTTATCAGCAGTATATTCTGAAACAAGCTCCTTGAACTCATCAAACCCCAACCCATGTTTTTCAATAAGGTCCTTGTCGAATAGACCTTCCCTGATTATGATATTTGCCATTGCAAGGGCGAGGGCGCCGTCGGACCCGGGCATTGGCTTGAGATGGAGATCCGCCACACTTGTCATGGCGCCGGATCTGGGGTCGATACAGACAAGCTTTGCCCCTCTCTCCTTTGCAGGGAGGACCTCATTGATCCATTCGGACATGCTTGATGTCGCAGGATTGCAGCCCCATTGTATAATGTACTTGGTATTTTCATAATCTTCAGAAATAGCGCCGATGCTGTATTTTTTAGCCATCGCCTTGGATACAGCACACTGACTGCCGCATCCCGTATAGTTCGGAGATCCGTATACATTGCAGAACCGCCGCATGAATAAACGATAAAACCCTGCACGCACCTGGCTGACACCATAATGAAACACGACTGATTCAGGGCCCGGGTCTGTTTTGTATTTTTTCAGTTTGTCCGCAATAATGGAGAGGGCCTCATCCCATTCGATCTCGATAAATCTGCCGTTCTGTTTTTTTAAAGGATTGAGTAAACGATCGGGTGCATGCACCAAGGCAGGCGTTGCAAGACCCATATCACATAGGAATCCCTTACCAATAGGGTCTTCCTCCCAGGGAGTGACGGCCTGTATAATATTATCTTTGACATATGCCTTCATTCCGCAGTCTTCACCACAGAAATTGCATCTGGTAATTATTTCCTTTGCATCCGCAAGCTTGTTAGTCTCTTTCTGACATGCCGTAAGAAGTCCGGAACCACCGACTACAACGGAAATGCCGGCAAGTTCGAGCAATTTCAGAAATTCACGCCTTGTATGACCGCTTAATGCCTTTTCTGACACAACTATCTGTCTTTTCAAAATAAAATCCTCCTTCTCGGCCTATTCCTAAAACAGGGTAGATGGATACTTTTTATAATTTAAATTGGAACCTTATAACCTATTGTTAAAACACCCTATTCAGTGCTATTTATGCTCCCTTGCCTCATATGTCAAACTGGAATAACCGATAATTGACTGAATTGTATCAGGAAAAACCGATAGAAGACTTCCATTGGCCAATTTGGACGTTATATTTTAAATATTGCGTGAATATTCCGATGGTTATTCATGCATTATAAGAATTATCTCTATGTTTTTTACTGCTTAAAATCTTCTTCAGGTGATATAAAGCCCGCTGCGCCGCCTTCACCGCAGCATAGGGTTTTTTCTCGGGAATGCGTCATCTCCCTGATCCTTACCCCTTGTCTTGAAATAAGGTGGCGAATGCTATCCTGGGTTTTCCTTTCAAATCGCATGACACATGAATCGTGGACTGTCATGACCTGGTTTATCTAAGTTTTTTGATGAATATCAATTCCGGCCAGGTATTCATAAATGGTTTTAACCGAAAGCCCTTTACAATACACCTTAAACAACTTGAAACAGTTCGGGTATGCTGTAAGAACCTTTCTGGCTCCACTTTCCATTAAAAAGGACTGTAGCTCCTGAAATTTTTGGTTAAGATAGGATATCCTGCCCAAATCGTGTGAGGGTTTTATGCAACAGTCAAGAACAACAAAAAGGGAAGGGATATGTTTTTGAAGCAGCTCAAAGATCTTTAAGGTGATGGATGGGCGTGTTCCGGGAAGTGTACATCCCGGGAAAAAGATGGCATTTCAGTTTTAAGGCAACCCGTAAAAGGCAAAGAGTTTTGAAGTCCCAAGGCGTTCATATGCAAGTATGCCTGTCGTACTCCTGTACATTACGCATCATCTCAAGAAACATATTGGCCGGATTGAGCTTAACTGGACACACGGCATTTCAGAGCGGGCAGAGATTGAATTCAAAAGCAATTGCCCTTTTGATTTTTCCGCTAATATAGGCTTCTGCAATGTAGTCAAAATATGCAGGAATATGATTGCTGTCAAACAGAATAAACCTATTATTATAAGATTTGTATAAGGAAATGCCGATGACAGCTTCAAGGTCGACATACATGTCGTTTTTTTTTCTATTGATTGTATATTCCTATAGAAATAAAAATTCATATCGGTTTAACCAGTTTGACTTCAACATGCCATTAAAATAGACACTTTTTAAAAATATGTTAATCTGAGGTAAATCATAAAAGGAAGGAACCATCATGACACAATTAAAAAATATCTTTTCAACAAGGTGGGGGATTATTGGTGTCGGGGCATTTATTGGTGTTTTTGCGGCGCTGCTTACAAAATGGGGGAACCCGGGCAACATGGGCATTTGCGTTGCCTGTTTTAACCGTGATATTGCAGGCGCTGTCGGGCTGCACAGGGCAGACGTTGTGCAGTACATGAGACCTGAGATCATCGGGTTTGTTTTAGGCTCCTTTATTGCGGCCCTTGCCTTTGGTGAATACAGGGCCAGGGCCGGCTCTTCACCCATTGTAAGATTTTTTCTGGGCGCATTTGCCATGATAGGTGCACTTGTTTTCCTGGGCTGCCCCTGGCGAGCCATTTTAAGGCTGGCGGGTGGAGACTGGAACGCAATCCTGGGCATATGCGGTCTTATCTTAGGCATCTGGCTCGGCACCCTTTTTCTTAAAAAAGGGTTTAATCTTGGTAAAAGCCAGAAGACACATAAATCAGTCGGTCTGCTTATGCCCATACTTATGCTTGGTTTTCTTGTGCTTATGCTCATCTTTCCACAGGTGGAGGGGCAGGATAAAAGCGGGGTCCTCTTTTACAGCATCAAGGGGCCGGGCTCCATGCATGCACCCCTTCTTATCTCTCTTGTAATCGGCCTTGCAGTCGGTTTTCTTGCCCAGAGGAGCAGATTCTGCACAATGGGCGCATTCAGGGATTTGATACTTTTTAAGGAGACCCATCTGTTTATGGGGATCATAGCCTTTTTTGTAGCCGCTTTTATTCTAAATCTCATTCTGGGACAGTTTAAACCAGGGTTTGAAGGACAACCGGTTGCACATGCCATGCATTTTTGGAACTTTGCAGGCATGACACTATCAGGCCTGGCATTCGCACTTGCAGGCGGTTGCCCCGGCAGACAGGTGTTTCTGTCAGGTGAGGGTGACGGCGATGCAGCGATCTTTGTTCTGGGCATGATCACAGGGGCGGCATTTAGCCATAATTTTGTTTTGGCAAGCTCTCCTACTGGTATCGGCACATATGGGGCAGCAGCGGTGATCATTGGTTTATTAGTGTGCCTTTTTATTGGCTTTACAATGCGGACAAAATAGGTAAAAAAGAAGGAGGTATTATGGAAAAGGTTATTGATGCACGAGGGTTAAGCTGTCCCCAGCCTGTAATTTTAACCCTTGACACCATTAAAAATCTGAACAATGGTGAATTACAAATACTGGTTGATACTGACACAGCAAAGGAGAATGTTATCAGGGCCGCAGGTAACAAAGGCTGGCAGGCTAAGGATATTAAAGAAGAAGGCGAGGCCTACAGGATAGTGATAACAAAAGATTAAGCTTGACTGTTTTTGATTCTATTAAAAAGATATTATCGGGTAAAGACGCTTCAGCAGGAAAGGATCGCGGTTTTTTTGTCTTTGACAATACAA
Source organism: uncultured Desulfatiglans sp. (assembly GCA_964610475.1). GTDB lineage: Bacteria > Desulfobacterota > DSM-4660 > Desulfatiglandales > HGW-15 > JAAZBV01. The sequence goes on along the minus strand of CAZSZQ010000010.1, from coordinate 40,828 downwards.
GTGATGTAATACGCGCTGAAAAGATACTGAAACAAAATGGGTGGCGGATCAGGGTTATGGGTCCGCCCCCTGAAATCAGAAAGGGGTGTGATCTTGTCATAGAATTCCCTCTTATGGAGGGGCTCAATGCCCTGAGGCTCCTTAATGATTCCGGCCTCACTCCCATAGACATAGTCCCGGTGAATAGCCCTCTCCTTAAACCTGTTGACCTTTACCATACAAAGGATTTCGGTAAATACCTCATGGTAAGGGCAGCCAACATGAAACTGACTGTTGATAAGGAATCATTAGTAATAGTCAATGTCTCAGGAGGGGGCTGCCCGGATGTGCCGTATCTGGCAAAAGAGATGGTGGGTAAACACCTGAAAGATGCCCCTGCCCCGGAAGATATAGGGCATACCCTCTGCGGGTATGCACTCAAACTTGCCTATGAAGAGATGAAAAAGAGATGCTTGCAATAGTTGGCACAGTGCCTGACATGGAATTCCCCATGGTCTTTGGAGAAGCGACTTTGGAAGGGAATTACATTTCTGTTCAGGGGCACAGGGCGCCTGTAAACCGCGGCACCCCTGCCCTGATCGCTGCGGCGATAAAAACCGCACAGATTAATAAGAATGGGGGGAAGCTCTTTGCCTGGCTTGCAGGAGACATTGGCCTTGGCGACGGGAGCAGAAGGCTTTATAAAACCCTTACTGAAAATATCATGCGCCATGATTTTAATGTTATCACATTTCATTATCTTTTACCCGATTCAGACTGGCATTCAAGGGTTCTCTTTGCCGTTCAGGAGATGAAGAAAAGACCTGTGCTTATAGCAGACGCAGGCTTTATGTATGCAGCCAAGATGAGCGGCCAGGCCCATGAATATGATCTTTTTACACCTGATGCAGGAGAGCTTGCCTTTCTTGCGGATGAAGAGGCCCCCCACCCCTTTTATACAAGGGGCTTTATTCTGCATGATGATAAAAATGCCCCGGCACTTATAACCCGTGCATATGAACATGATAATGCATCAAGATATCTGCTGGTAAAAGGTGAAAAGGATTATGTGGCAGATAAAAGCGGTATTATATGCACTATAGATTACCCTTCTGAGGAATCAATGGAGGCCATAGGCGGTACTGGCGATACCCTTACGGGCATAGTCTCCGCACTTATTGATTCAGGCATGAATATTTCTGATGCTGCAACG
>CAZSZQ010000010.1:36422-39536 GCA_964610475.1 uncultured Desulfatiglans sp. | reverse complement strand
GGCGCATCAACCAGGGTCGCTTTTACAGGAGTGATGCCGGTTCTTTCAAATTTGTTCTCGTTTCTGCCCGATGCCATACCAAAGTAATCTGCCTCGGCTGCCTGTTTTTGAGATGGCACACTGAGGGTAAATGCCTTTCGTTCGATAATATTGCCATAGGTGTAGGTGGCCTTACGAAGTGAAATACTCACACAGGGAGGCTCGGAGCAGCAAATGCCTCCCCAGGCAATGGTCATGATATTTGGCGCACCCTTGGAATCATATGTTCCCACGCACCATACAGGGGTGGGGAATATAAGCGTTTTAGCCCCGAATGATTTTTTCATTTTTAACCTCCTTGCTTTAGGTATAGATATTCCATTTTTGGGATTTTAAATTTCATCTCGATATAACACAGTGCCCGATTTATTAAGTGCTCGCCTCACCTTCTGTAAAATTTGTGGGATTTTCCTGAATAAAAGAGTCGATCAACCCAATATTTTCGTAAAGTGTGTCTCTAACCATTGCCTTTTGCTCTATAGAGGCACCGGCATAATCCTTAAAGTGTTTTAGATCATGAATCTTCAGCTTTTGATTTACATAGAATTGAAGTGCCAACATTAGCTGATAAAAAAGCCTGGTATCCTGTTCCGAAAGTTTCATCAATTTATCCCCTTGTTGTGTTTAATGGATTAAAAATCGATTTAAAATTTTTATTTACCAGTTATATATTTTTGATACCAGTTCTTTTTTCCCTGATGAAAACCCCGCCTGTAAAAGGCGTAAAGATAACAGGTTAACCTTGGAAAATTTATATATAAATAAACCGAACATTGAAAGGATTCATGATAGCCTAATAAACATATTTTTCGCGCAGAAAACCATAAGCCCAGCATCAAGTCGTTTCTTCTGATAGGTTGAAAACTGATAAAGAGCCAGTCTTATGATCAAAGAAGCTATATCTGTAATAAATCAAATGCAAGCAGATGGAATCATCAGACGTTATGCAGTTAATGGAGCCAACAACCTATGACAAACTATGACTTGTCTTCAATCCTTGAAAGCAAAAAGGCTTACCGGAAAAAACTGGCCCAAATGCCCATTAGTAAGAAATTGTTACTTATAGAACAGATGCGGGAAAGTGACCTAACAATTACGAAATCCCGGTCAGGCCTTGATAAAAAGTTAATAAGCAGTACTGATAAGCTAGCCAAGGAGTAGTTATCAACCTTTGGGATAGAGAGCAAATGAGGTAAAAAATGAAAGTGCTCGTAACAGGAGATAAGGGTGTTATCGGAAAAGCTATATGCAGTTGTCTTCGTGAATCAGGCGATGAACCAATAGGATATGATATTGTTGATGGATATGACGTGCTGGATTATAAAACCATTTCCAAAGCTGCATCTAAATACGATTTGACAGTTTATTTAGCCGCAGTAGATGATCAGGTGAAAGGTTACATTCTATCGGAGTATAGATTCTAACTATGCCTAACAATCTTTTTCTATTATAAATTCTAAACAGATAGACATAGTCCTTGTCAAAAATAAGTCGTCATGCCCGTCCCACAGTAAGTGCGGGATAAACTCCGGCGAGCATCCAGAAAATCATTGTAAAACCTATGGATTTCCGCTTTCGCGAGAATGACAGGAATAAAGACATCAAAATAGATAATGCCTGAGCCATAGTAGCACCCACTTTGGAGACTAATAAATGCATGTTGCATATGAACAGAATTTTTTGAAGATCATATCCGGAAACAAATACATTTGTTCGTTTCTTGAACGCCTTCCAACCTTAAATATCCCTGATTGGTATTTAGCCGGTGGATGCCTGTTTCAGGCTGTCTGGAACGAATTAAGCGGTTACCCGCCAGATTATGGGATACAGGATTATGACATGTTTTACTGCGATTCCAACGACCTCTCATGGGAAGCAGAGGACAAGGTTATAAGACAGTGTATAGAAACATTTGCAGACCTTGGTGTGGAGGTACAGGTCAGAAATCAGGTTCGCGTACATCTCTGGTATGAAAAGAAGTATAGTGCACCATGTCCTCAATTGAAAAGCTACAGAGAAGGTATTGATGGTTTTTTAAACAAGTCCTCCTGCTTTGGTGTTCGAAGCTATTTAAACAGGCGATATGAGGTCTACGTACCTTTCGGATTCACAGACCTGTTTGATATGATAATAAGACCGAACATAATTCGAAATGCCCCGGATGTGTATTACAGCAAAGTTCATCGGTGGAGACAGATATGGCCAAAATAAAAGGTATTGCCATGGCCTTGACATGTTTTCATGGTGATGTATAATGGTGGTGTATATTTTGCTGGAGGTGAATTATGGTTCGAACACAGATATATTTAACGGAAGACCAACGTGAAGAACTGGCTATTATTGCCAAGTCATCAGGGAAAAAACAGAGTGAATTAATTCGTGAGGCGATAGAGAGGTTCATTGGTGAATCCGGCAGCAGTCACAGAGATTTAGTTTTGCGTGAGGCCGCCGGTATCTGGAAGGAGAGGAATGATTTGCCTGATTTTAAGTCAATTCGTGCTGAGTGGGATAGGGTGTAATCATGACAAAGCCAATCCTTTTAGATACAGACATACTGATCGACTTCTTCAGGGGTTATAAAAAGGCTGTTGATTTTGTTGATAAATATAGCGACAGAATTATCTTGTCATCCATAGTTGTAGCGGAACTCTTTGCAGGGGTAAAAGATATCACGGAACAAACAGTGTTAGAGGGGTTCATGTCCCTCTTTCGAGTTGTGCCTGTAGACTCTGAAATTGCAAAAGCCGGGGGTCTTTACAAACGAGATTATGCCGGATCACATGGTGTTGGCCTGGCTGACGCTATCCTGGCAGCAACTGCTGAAGCTGTAAACGCCGATTTAAAAACTCTCAATACCAAACATTATCCCATGTTAAAAAATCTGAAACCAGCCTATGATAAATAAATTCAAAAGTCTCAATAACTTTATTTGAGTTCAAGCACTGCAACACACTCTATATGTTCAGTATGGGGGAACATATCAACCGGCTGAAGCGAAACAAGCCTGAATCTGCGCTGAAGATGTAAAATGTCACGTTTTAGCGTCTGTGCATTGCATGAGACATAGATTATACG
>CAZSZQ010000010.1:0-36322 GCA_964610475.1 uncultured Desulfatiglans sp. | reverse complement strand
CCGAGTATTATTTTTACCCCTTTTCCTCTGCCTGTAACACCAAAGGGCAACTGTACCTTATGGCGGTAATAATAACATTCAGGGCTTGGAATAACATTAGGAATAGAAATATTAAAAGGTTTAAAAAGCTCTGTGAGCGTTTGCCTTTTGGCGGACAGCTGTTCATTATAAGGGATGTTCAGATAATTGCAGCCCCCGCAGATTGGAAAATGTATACACTTTTTTATATCATCAGGAATAGTATCGTCCATATGATGCACAAAAAGTTACTACTGGATTCAAGGAGTTTTTATAGCTGTTAAAGTCTCGCACAATATAATTGCCTGGTGTTATAATATTTTGCTTTTAAAAACAACTGGATTCCACGGCCTGTCCCGACATAGCTTTATGCGAAAGTCGGATCAAGCTGTGGAATGGCGCGGCGGGGTATCCGGATTATACGGTTCAGACTTTGCCATGGTAATAGACTATTTGACCTGAGACTATTTTTAATATATTTGTGGCAAAAAACTATGGAAATAATGATATGGATATTACAAAGCCTATATTTGCCGGTATTGATATCGGCTCAATGACTACCAAATGTGTTATTATGAATCAGGCCGATATCCTTGGCGCTATTGTGCTCTATACAGATGCAGAGCCTAAAAATGCAGGAACCAGGGCGCTTGAGGCCGTGTTGAATGATATCGGCGCAGAGAGGTCTCTTGTCTCATATATTGTGGGGACCGGTTACGGAAGGATATCCCTGGATATTTTTGACCATACGGCAACTGAACTCACATGCCATGCAATGGGCGTGAGGCATATTAATCCTGATGTCGAAGGTATAATAGACATAGGGGGTCAGGACAGTAAGGCAATAAAGCTCAAGCCGGATGGCGCTATCATGGATTTTGTATTGAATGACAGGTGTGCCGCTGGTACCGGACGTTTTCTTGAGGTAATGGCAAGGGCATTAAAACTGGATATTGAGGAATTTGGCGCCCTATATGAAAAATCCCTTAACCCCTGCCCCATAAACAGCACATGCATTGTCTTTGCAGAATCAGAGGTGATCTCACTTGTTGCCCGGGGCGAGTCAAAAAGAGATATCGCAGCAGGGCTTCATCAGAGCATAGCCAAACGGGTCGGAAACATGGCAAAGAGGCTTGGCATAGGAGAAAAGACTGCCTTTGTAGGGGGTGTTGCTAAAAACACAGGCATGAGAAAGGCTCTTGAGGATTATCTGGGAACAAAATTTACACACCTTTCAATGGATCCGCAGATTACAGGCGCATTGGGAGCAGCAGTTTTGGCGCGGGATAAGTATAATAAAAGGGAGGGTATCTGACTATGAATATCTTCCTGAGATCACCTCAATTACTGCACGTGCAATTTTATTGGCCTGAGGCGTGATTTCAAAACAAATGCTACTGTCATTCCCCGGATAAATATCCCCCAGTTTCTGCCCTTTCATAACAAGGGCAGGTGTCCTTATAATGCCCCATATTACCCCTGATATGGGGGAGATCAGTTTTCTGTCTCCCACATACCCTATTATCCCGCCTTTTTTCACACTGTTTCCGATATCCCTGATTACATTAAGCGTGCCTGTACCGGGACTCGTCAGTAACCGTTCAAGGGCTTTTCCCAATACTGCTGTGGGTATACCTGTATGATCTTCAGCATACCCCTCCTCAATAATTTTTCCCAGGTCAGGGATATTGGGGTTTGTTTCAATAACATAATGGGCATCTTTGCCTGCACAAAACCCGGCTCCAAGGGCTATTACAAGGGGGGCCTGATCAATGGATGTCCCGGTGTTTCTCTTTGCCATGATACAGTCAATAATAATATCAGGGCTGAGCTCTTTTATTAATCCGTTGTCGGGAGTAATAAGCAGCGGAATGTGACCCTTTGACAATATGTCATTTACCGAATCAATTGACGGGTCTGCCTTTTCAGCGGTGACCCCTTTAATTTCCTTTTTATGATCAATCATGGCTTCACAAAAACAGACTGCCCTTCTTTCCGCCAGGGGGCAGGGAGTATCGGTCATAATGATCCTTTTATATCCGCTGGTGAAAAGCAGGTATGCCACTGCGCTGGCTTTTTCTCCTGCGCCTTTTATGAGAATTGTCTGATTATATTTCATCGCATTTATAAATCAGCGGATATCGATCTTTACCCTTATCTGTTTTTCAGGAAAGATATCACTGTCTGTTTTCAGGTAAACATAGTCGCTGTATGTGCCTTGTTCTTTCTTTAAACTGTAAATTTTTATCTTATATTTTCTTTGTTCAATACCTTCAATTTCTTTCAGTTGGACAGAGACATTGCCTTTTTTTGACTCGGCTGAAAGAACTTTTAAAGGATGCCTCTTATCATGGGTTACAAGAATTTCGGTTTCTATCTCTTCACCAGAATTCCCTGACATAACTATCCTGCCAGGTTCAATGATTAGAATCGGGTCCACATGCCCTGTTATCGTTAGATCGAAATTTTCACGATCCGGATCATTACTGTCGCCTCGAACTTTATAATTGACCGTTTCGCCTCCTGAGCCTTTGCTGTCGTATTCGATAGTCACCTTGCCCTTTTCACCAGGCATTATATTCTCCGAATAGTCCGCAACAGCACATGCGCAGTTCGACCTTACCCTCGGGATTAAAAGGGGTTCCTTTCCCCTGTTTTCCATAGTAAAATCGTGGGTTATTATCGTGCCTTCAAGAATAGTTCCAAAATCATACATCTCTTTCTCTATATATAAAACAGGTGCTGCGCTCGCTTTAACAGGATTACCTAACAGCAGGGCGCAGTAATAAATAACACATAAAACAGTAAAAATAATCCTCTGGGGATTTTTAATTCGTTTTGTCATTTTTAAACAAGGCTCTCTTTTAAGTATTGCCACAATATTTAATCCTTAAAACATAACATCTACTCAACCAATAATCCACCTATTTTTTTCTTTAATAACCTGCCCTCTTCAACCCTTACAGTAAAATTTTTCTCATCCAGATACTCAAGGATAGGGATTGCACCAGTCCTTCCGTAGCCAAAAACAGGTTTACAGTCGGATAATGTAAATATACCCTTTTCTTCAATCACCTTTGTTATTTTTTCCTTTATCTGTTCTATTGCTTCAAAGGTAAGAAACCTTCCATCCCTGACCTTTATTAGTTTTTTCCTGTCGCAGAGAAAGGACATCATTTTTATAAATTTTTTCTTTGGATACCTGCGGTTGTATTTTCTCCAGACTGTATCAGCACAAAAAGGGGCAAGCCCTGATTCTGATGTATAATCAAATATGAGTGAAACTGCGGTGTCCTGCTCTTCCGATATTGCAGGTGAAAACCCGCTCAGCCGATATCCTCCATTTTCCTTTTCAAGAACACCCTCGTCATATAACTGCTCAAGGATTTTTTCCAGTGCTTCAATAGCAAATACAAATGGAATTTTGGTCTTTATCTCTTTTGGTTTGATGTTAAACTTCATTGGGTCTTCACTTTGAATCAACCTCAGAATTTCCAGGATATCCGACTTTACACTGTTATAGATTTCAGTCCTGATAACACCCTTTGACCCAAAAGTCATAAACTCTCCGCTTTTTAACTTTATTTCTATTTCTTTCTTTATCTCTTCTTGAGGAATACCTGTTTTTTTGGACATATCGTTTATTACTAAAAGAGAGCCATTATTACCCTTTGTCTTGATATCGATATAGTCTGATGTATTACCATAAACAAGAGCTTCTAATGTGCAGATCATCTCATCCTTTATTGATTTTCTGTATTTTCTGCTGGTTAACTCAATAATTCTGCCACCTCCAAGGATGCCTGGGAAATTCATCTGTGCAATAATATAGCTATCCCCGGGAAGAACAGTTACAGGATCAGATAGCCTCATCTGGACAAACCCCTCCTCTCCAGGCATTAGAATATCCCTGTTGACTAAAATAATAGTTGCGTTAACAAGAGATGTGCCAATGAAAAGTTTAACCTTATCCCGGTTATTAACAGGCTTATTCTTGTTTTTTAAAAGGCTCAGACGGGCATTGAGTATATAGGAAGGTATCAGGGTGTCAGGAGAGGTTATTACCATACCTCTTTTAACATCATGCATAGACAGTTTGTGCAGGTTTATCCCGACCCTTTGACCTGCATAGGCCTCATCAATTATAATGTGATGGGACTCAATAGATCTTGCCCTTGTATCTTTTCCACAAGGCATAAGTACAACTGGATCATCCTTTTTCAGCTTTCCGGAGAGAATGGTACCACTTACAACTGTGCCAAAACCCCTGAAATCCTTTACCCTGTCTATCCACATCCTGAAAGAGCCGGAATGATTTTTTGATGGCACTTTTCCAGCTAGATGGGTTATAGCGGTATTTATTTCTGTCACACCTTTCTGATCAACATTGGAATAAACCAGTATATCCTTATCCTTTAAGAATGTATTTTCCAGGGCATCCCTGATCTCCAGTTCTGCAAGCTCAAGGGTCTCATGGTCTACCAGATCAGACTTGCTGAGGACAATAAAACCCTCTGTAATCCCATTAAGTTCCATTATCTGCACATGTTCAAGGGTTTGGGGCATAACCCCATCGTCCGCTGCTACAACAATGATTCCAAAATCAACAGAGTTTAAACCTCTTATGGTATTTTTCATATAATCAGTATGACCGGGGACATCAATAAGAGATATTGATATACCATTCTCCGAGGGATATGCTGCAATGCCTGATTCAATAGAGAGGCCTCGCTCCTTTTCCTTCCTCATGCGGTCAGTGTATACCCCTGTGAGGTTTTTTACCAGGGATGTCTTACCGTGATCAACATGCCCGGCTACGCCTATTGTAATATATTTTCCTGTCTTTCCCATGTCCTGTTGCATTTTTTCAATATCCAAAGCCAATCCCTTTTAATGGTCCGGTAAATATCATGCTTGTTGCCAGGTCAACAGTGAAATAAAAGTATCAGCGGTTGTAAAAGACAATGATATCAGGTTCAAAATCCTTTAACCTGCACTGCTCATAAAAAAATTGATCCCCTTTGGAGGGGGCAAGGGGAATCGAACCTCCTCCCGGTTATTCAGACCGGGCTTACGGTTTTGAAGACCGCAGGGCGCCCAGCACCATTGCCCCCTGATTCAATCAGTATGGTTAAAAATTGTTCTTTTTTTAGGATATGATTATAGGTTTCGGCTATAATCCAGACTACCTGCCCGGTTGTCTCGCGCAATAGTCTTTCATGTAAAGCCGAAAAAGTGGTTCATTATGCAGGTTTTCCATTGAGTTGATGGTTTTTCATTAACCGGTAAAACAAACAGATAAATCTGTCAATCAGGAAATACCTATTATTTATCTTTTTTGTATAGGAATAACCAGTTTGACAATCATTTTGACCACCTATAAGGTATTAAAGTTTTAATCTAACCACTGGAGTTATTATGTGCAGATTTTTCAGCTTTACCTGAGTTAATAGATCAGGTTCTACCCGGGCTTGGTAGATCAGGGCAAGGCTGGAAATCTTGTTTACCCTCTAATTACGATAATCTGCTTTTCCTGGTCATAAAAGTCAATACAACGGTAAAGAAGTAATTTTTCAGACTGATGAACATAATATTTGCATTTATAAGGCTTGGAGGATATAGGTAATACAATGAGGTTTGTAAAGATCAGCGCCAAGGTTGAACGCCGGATAAAGGAGTTAAGGCAATCAGACAAGACCGGTAAATCAATTGCCCAGAAGGCGGACAGTATTATAGAAAATCTTAAATCAGGCGCATTTCTTGATCAAAACGAATATATCGGGCCAGTCACCAAATATGGCGAAAAACGGATCAAAGGCTGCCGCAAATATGATTTTGGAAACGGATACAGGCTCATTACCCTGCAGAAGGATATGATGATCCTCATTCCTTTTATTGGCACTCATGATGAATGCGACAGGTGGCTTGAAACAAATAACAGGTCAAAGCATATTGCTGAGGGAAAAGGGACAATGGTTTCTGTCCCGGAAACAGCAGCGAAGATGATGGATACAGATGATGACCTCTGTTATGAAGCAGACGATACGTATATGGATGAACCCCCGCTGAATCTGGATGAGCAGATTTTACGAACTGTATTTTGCGGTATCGTAAATGGGGCAAAAAAAAGGGCTATGTGAGAAGCAATAATTATGGATATTAAATCGGGCTGGAAGCAGGAATACGATATTCTAAAAAACTACATTTCCGCAAATCCTGATATATCTATTGGTCAATGGGAAACATCAATCCCCAGGCATTTACGTGATGAATTCTACAGCAGGTTTGATCAGGTACGAAAGGCCTTTGTCAAGTCATGGCAGAGCCAATTTTTTGTTGAGCTATCCACCCTCGGGAAAGCCTACATAGAGGCTGAAGAGAGACTATTTACGAAATTAGCTCTCAATAAACATATTGAACTTCCGGTTGATCTTGCCACTATCCTGTATAGCCCTGAAGATGGTATGATGCGTCTTGTCTATGACCGCCTTTTCGAACTGGTACAGGGGAAAATTACAGAAAATGATTTTGAGAGGATGGCACAGCAAAATCTTAATCAAAAAGCTTTAGAGATGTTCAGGCTTGGCTATGAGTTGTGGGTGGCTATATCGATTATGCTTCTGCTTGAACCGGATGGAATATTCAATGTCAGTCTCGATAAAGATGATAAACCATTTGTGTCAGCGCTTGAACAAATAGTTATAGGGGCTCAGCATCATCATGCAGCAAAGCGTATCCCAGAGTTAATTCTTCATTCAAAAAGACTTAACACCCATATAGCTTTCAAGATGCCTGTCACAAGAGAAGTGGATCTATACAATCTTCCGGCTGAGCTTCCCACGCAAAGGATGCTGAGGGATCGCACCGGGGACTCCTCTATGGCACTGGCTGACAGGATGATATTTATCTCCATTGTCCCGGATATTGATAAAATACCTGTATTTGCTGATCTGCATGAGCGGAAAGTTATGAGCCCGGATCTGACAATAGAATTTTTAATGAGGCATGAGATCTCTGACACAGAAACTATGAACCACATACAAAATCGGATGCAGATTATGAACCCCCGTCTTGGAGGAAAAATATTGGTTATAAATCCCAAAACGGAATTAGAGGTGTTTGAAACAGGTAAAAATATAACGGCCTATTCGGCAGGTCTGGATGGGAGAAAATTACAACCGATCATAGATAAATTATTGTCGATGTAAAAAAATCGTGAAATATATTTAACAACCTTTTATTTTAGGAGGAAAAATATGGCGGATGAAATAAACAACATTAACCGTAGAAGCTTTCTCAAGAATGCGGGAGTCGTCATCGGCGGGGGAGCTATCGGGGTTGCAGGCATTGCTATAAGGCCTGAAATAGCCCAGGCTGCCGAAGCTGTAAAAGGTGTTCCTAAAACAGTTACCCAGTTCCGATGCCCGGTATGTAGCAGAAATTTCAGTAGTTTTGCGGAATTGAAGAATCATTTTAAGACCGATCATCCGGAGCATGTTGAGCCGGTCACCACAAAACTCAATATCAACGGTGAAGATTGCGAAGTACTCATTGAACCCCACTGGACACTTCAGCGCACACTTCAGTTCAAACTGGGATTAACAGGCGCAAAGCATATGTGCGGCAGGGGCGCCTGCGGGTCCTGTACTGTTATCATGGATGGAAAGGCCATCCTTTCATGCATGACACTAGCTGTGGAATGTGAAGGAAAGAAGATACAGACAGTAGAAGGGATTGCCGCTGACCCCAAATGGAGGCCATTAATCGATTCATACTGCAAATGGGATGCAATGCAGTGCGGTTACTGCACACCCGGGTTCCTGGTTTCAGCCAAGGCCCTTCTTGATAAAAAAGCTAACCCAACAGAGGAAGACTGTAAACAGGCCCTTGCAGGCAATATATGCTGCTGTGGTACATATAACCGTCACCCGACCGCAATCATGGAAGCAGCGCCAATAATAAAAGGAGGTGCATAACATGGCTGATCTAAGTATAAATGGAGACAGAAAGGATTTCAGGGTAGTCGGAAAGCCGAATCTGCCAGGCAAACTTTCATGGGCAGTAGCAACCGGTGTGGCAAAATTCGGGGGAGACTATGTAGTCCCTGATATGCTTGAAGCAAAATTCCTGCGCAGCCCCCACGCCCATGCAAGGATAAAAAACTACAATAAAGCAAAGGCCATGGCTGTACCCGGTGTTGTAGATATAGTCACATGGAAAGATGAGGACTTTAAAAATGTAAAACGTGGCGGTGGCATGGGAGGCCCCGGCGAGCCTTTCTTTACCGATGTTGCCCATGAAGAAAATCTGGAAGTTGGGTTCATTGTCATCGCAGAGAATGAGGATATCTGCGATGAGGCATTAAGACAACTTGACGTGGAATGGGAGATACTGCCCCATATAATTGATATAAAAAAGGGCAGGGAAGATAGCGCCCCAGTTATCCGCCCGGAAGACAGGGGTGGTGTCGCTAATCCGTTCGGAGGGGGCAGGGGTGGTGGCAATAATCCTCCGAAAAAGGGTAATGTCGCATTTTCGAACCAGAACCAGGGAGACGTGGAACAGGGGTTCAAGGAGGCAGACTATATAATAGAGTATGACCTTAATATGCCTACATACGCATCAGCTTCACCAAACCCCCATGGATCTGTTGCATGGTGGTTCGATGATCCCTACCTTGGAAGAGATAATATCCACATAGAAGGGGCAGTCTGGCATGCGAGCGGCGGCAAGAATGCGGTCGCTCAACTTTATGGCCTGCCGCCTGAAAAGACAGTACAGGAAGGGCTTTTCCAGGGCGGTAAATACTGTGACTGGACGATACGCAGATCTCAGCAGATTACCCCGTTTCTCGCAAAGAGAGTAGGAAGACCTGTACGTTGCGTAAACGAGCGCAAGGACACATTTGATTTTATGATCCAGCAGCGCTTTATTCACATGAAGGTAGGCTTTACAAAGGAAGGCCTGATAACCGCCTTTGATGATTTTTCAATAACCGATGGTGGAACACCCGGCAATTCCTTTTTCGGGACCATAGGCGATCAAGGTTATGGGCCATATATAGGCACAAAGTGTCTGAATATAAGGCAGCGGATGGAAGTTGTAGACTCTAACCGCGGTCAGATGCCCTTCAGCTCACAATTCTGCCCCTTTAACTGGGACTCGGTTACAATGGCATTACATATGATAGCTGAAAAACTGGGAAAAGACGTTATTGATATTGCCAGATTGAACCTTCACGGGCCTGATGGCCAGAAAGATAACCGGCCGGTTCCCAGCTTTGACGTATGTATTGATGCTGGGCGTAAAATGATGAAATGGGACTGGCATAAAAACAGCGCAAAGAAGCTCCCGGATGGCAGGATGCACGGGGCGGGTTTCAGGTATCAGATGTGCCCGCGTCATGCAATGGGCTCTGATTTTCACGCAGTGCTTGAACTCCGGGACGGTGTGGTGCACATGCCCATACAGGGTCCGCATGCGGGTGTATTTTCCGTTGAAGGCGTTGCCATGATTGTAGCAGAAGAACTTGGCCTTGAATTCAAGGATATCAGTATCGATTATGACCCCAATGCAATATTTGTCTCTATCAGCGGAGGGTCAGACGGACTTGTAAATACTGGCTGGGTTATGAAAAATTGCTGCCATATATTCAGACAGCGTATCTTTGAAGCTGCTATTGCCGAGGCAGAGAAACCGGCAGGAGGATTCAGTTTTGGCCCACCCAAACCGGCAGCACCAAATCCGATCAAAGGAAAAAAGCCTGAAGACCTTGATATAGTGGATGGTAAAATAGTGCTCAAGTCAGACAAGAGCGCCGGGGTGCCGATTAAGGGTCTTCAGTCAAATGTGTACGCGACATTTGCCGGCCATGCGCCAGCATCCTTGTGGCCCGCAAAGTATGACCTTTTAAACACCCTGTACTGCGAAGTAGCAGTGGATACGGAAACAGGTCAGGTGGAAATTCTTAAATACGGATGTGCGGTTGACTCCGGCAAGGTAATAAGGCGCACCTCTCTTGAAGGCCAGCTTCACCAGACAGCCTATTTCACCCAGGGATGTCAGATGTTTGAGGATTACTACTATGATGAAAAAACAGGAGTAAAACTCAACACAAACATGATTGAGTACAAAAAACCGGGTATGCTGGATGTACCGAATGTTGCTACAGATTTGCTGGAAACCCGCGCCGGTAACGGGGTTTACGGTGCGAATGGTATCAGCCATTCAATGTCAAGTACGCATCTTATAATGTGCGCTATTTATAATGCCATTGGGGTATGGGTTGATCCGCCAGCAACACCTGACAGGGTGCTTAAGGCGCTTGGCAAAATATCATAAATACGCGGTATACGGTTTTAGGTATTCGGTTTTTGGTCTACGGTTTAAGCCTAAAGACCTAAAAATATAAAGGAGAAAAAATGAGACCATTTAATCATACAAATGCAACATCAATTGCAGAAATTAAAACAGCCCTTGCCGATGGGAAGACGACCCTGATAGCCGGCGGGACTGATCTTGTAGGAACTTTGAAAGATAATATCTTAAGGGACTATCCTCTTACAGTTATAAATCTCAAGTCTGTTCCGGGCCTGGATTATATTAAGGAAGAGGGAGGAGTGCTTAAGATAGGGGCAGCTACCCATCTTGGCGATATTGCAGCAGATGCAACAATTCAGAAAAAATACACTGCCCTTGCACAGGCAGCATCACGGGTTGCATCACCCCATATCCGTGATATGGGTACAATAGGCGGCAATATTGCCCAGCTTCACCGCTGCTGGTATTTCAGAAAACCTGAAAACCGCTTTGACTGTAAAAGGAAGGGCGGGAACACATGCTTTGCCATGACAGGTGATAACAGGTACCATTCAATATTCGGGGCAATGGGTGGCTGTATTGCCGTTCACCCGAGCGATACGGCGCCTGCCCTTGTCGCCCTTAACGCAAAGATTGTAACAGACAAAAGGCAAATCGAGGCAGAGAATTTTTTTGATGTAAAGCAGCCCAAAAACACTGTTCTTGAACAGGATGAGATTATTACAGAAATCCAGATACCAGCACCACCCAAAGGTGCAAAAAGCGCCTTTATAAAGTTTGCATTAAGGAAATCCATAGATTTTCCCATTGTCAACTGCGCGGTTATGACCGGAAAAAATCCGAGGATATGCCTCAATGCTGTTGCCCCGAAGCCATACAGGGCAACAAAGGCGGAAGAGGCTCTTAAAGGAAAAAAGATCAACGAAAAGGTCGCGGAAGAGGCAGGAGCCGCTGCAGTAGCTGATGCAAGGCCCCTCAACGCCACAAAATACAAGGTGCAGATAGCCAAGACCCTTGTAAAAAGGGCGATCCTAGCTGCAGGTTAATTTAAATGAATTATCAGGAGAAGTAAATGTTAACAGTAACAGAAAAAGCAAACGAAAAGATTACGGATTTTTTAAAGGCACAGAAAGACCCATCATATATAAGGATTTTCCTCTCGGAAGGTAGCTGTTCAGGCCCTTCGCTGGGTATGGGTCTTGATGAGCCTGAAGAAAATGATGAGGTTATCAAAGATAATGGGGTCACCTATCTTATAGAAAAAACACTATTGGATCAGGTGAAGCCAATAAACGTTGATTTTATAGAGACCGAAAGAGGTTCCGGATTTTCAATATCATCAAATTTACAAAAGGGAGGAGGGTGCAGCTCCTGCTCAAGCTGCTCATGATTTAATTCCCGCCGCTTGAAGGGTATAAGTAAAATCAAAACAACCCTTCAAGCGGCGAGGATTTTTCCATTATCATCCTAATTTCAGATAAAACCTGGCTCTATCAAAAATTATTTTCAAAATCCTGGAGATATGGTATTAAAGCTATTGCACAGAGGAGCAAGGCTATAAAAATATGGCCTGGCATATGCACACGCTTTATTCAGTAAAAAGAAGATTCTTATCAACTCAATTTTTTCAAGGAGGGTAAAAAAGATGAAACATGTAAAATCAGCCATTTTATCAGGCGTATTGATCTCAATCCTGTTCATTGGAGTTAGTATAGCATCTGCTCAGGGGCAGTGGGAGGTGGTAATCCCAAAGGCGATCGAAGGGATTAAGGTGCGTATGGCAGCCTTTCACAATGAAAACTTTGGTGTCTGGGGCGGGGCCGGAGATGATGGGGCGCAGCACTATACACTGGATGGCGGCAAGACATGGACCAAGGCCCAGACCGGGGGCTGCATGTTCTCCGTGGAGGTTGTGGATGTCAACATTATCTGGCAATCCTGTCTGAGCGGCACCAGCCTGACCACAGACGGCGGGAAAAACTGGAAGGTCATTGCAAAGGATGTTGGCGGAATGGCAAGCATCCTGGCATTTGCAGATGATAAAACAGGGTGGGTCGGATCAGGTGAAAAGTTCAAGATGACCACTGACAGTGGTGCAACATGGTCGGATCTCGCGCTGCCCACTGGTGTCACAGCAGTAGCCGCTATTTCACTCCGCACACCAGCGGACGGATACCTGTTAGACAAGGGCGGCGCCCTGTACATTACCAAGGATGGCGGCAAGAGCTGGACATCATGCTCCCTTGGGCTTACAGACCCTGTTATTCAGGGCTTTGGCAGCGGCGGATGGATCAATGAGACCCCTGAGGCTGCCATCCGTTTTACAGACGCCAATAACGGCCTTGTCGCTCTAGGACTTTCAGGCAAAGACAGCATGATTGTCCTGCGCACTGCTGACGGCGGTAAGAGCTGGAAAGAGGAGGCCGTGCCCGCAAAACCTGGAAAACCCTTTATTTCCCGTGATGGTAAGTTTCTGACAGTAAGCAAGTGGCAGGTAGGGCTCACACTGCTCAAGGCAAAATAGATTTTAAGACCAAAAGGCTTTCACTATTAGAGAGTGAAAGCCTTTTGATTGTTTGAGTAATGAGGATGAGGCAGATATTCAGATGTCATACAGTCCATATTTGTATGCATTTGGGCAATAAAACATCATATATTACAGATCATGATTGTACGCATTATAAAATGGCTTTTCCCATGTTTCCTTTCACTGAACCAGAATAAAGCCTGTATCCATATCCCGTGCATCCTGCACTGGCTCTTCCGCTTTATCCTTGCCGGTATCTTTTTGTACAGTGGATACATCAAATGGGAAAGCCCGCTCCTGTTCGAGGCGGTGCTTTATGGCTATGATCTGTTTCCGAATGAATATGTACCGGCTATGGCGCGCTTTTTTCCCTGGGTGGAAATGGGGCTCGGCCTTGCCCTCCTGATTGGGTTCAGGTGGAAGATAAGGTATCTGGCAGGGGCCGCTACCCTGCTGCTCCTGTTTTTTATAGCCATTCTCACCATTACCTATGTTCGCGGGATAGAAGCCGATTGCGGTTGCTTCAGCTTTGACGATCCCATATCTCCCTATACCATCGCCCGCGACAGCCTGATGCTCATCCCTGCCTTATATCTGTTGTTCGCAGCTCCTCTGTTTCACAGATGCCTGAAGAAACCTAATCCATAATCACTGCTGCTGTGCTGTGAATAAGGAAATTATTTAAACTAAAGCCCATACATCGCGAGATCAGGGCCCAGATATGTCCTTTCGTTTTCGCCAAGTATACCCATTGCAAGGCATATTATGGTCCAGAGATGAACAACCTGATAGAAACCATTATAATGTACAGACAATTCATGTATCTGTGTATGGCAGTTATGACAGGGGACTGCCACATAATCGGCACCGGTTTCCATGATCTGATCAAATTTAACCTTGCCGAAGGCCTTTCGTTCCTCACTGTATCCGGCCTGTAAGGCGCCGCCGCCACCACCGCAGCAGATGTTATTAATCCTGTTTGGCGTCATATCCACAAAGTTTTCTTCACCTGCAACGGTTTTAATGACAAACCTGAGGTCTTCTGCCATATTATTCCCCAGAGATTTTCTGACGATATTGCAGGGATCATGGACTGTGAACTTTATTTTGAGGTCTTTGTTCCAGTCGGAGTTGACTTTCAGTTTTCCTTTTCTGATCCATTTTGCATAAAGCTGCACAATGCTTACCAATTCAAAATTATGAGGGATATTGAATTTTTTAAGTCCGGCCCATAAGGCATAAAATGAATGTCCGCATTCTGTATTTACAAAATATTTGCAGCCCAGCCTGTCTATATGTTCAGCCTGGGCACGTACTATCTGTTCCCAGCTTTTATCATCAGCCAGAAACATACAGTAGTTTTCAGCACCCCACATATCAGAATAGTATGTCCAATCAGCCCCCGCTTTATAAAGGATCTTCCAAAGGGGAAGCAGTTCATCCGGTTCAATAACAGGCTCCCTGGAATTTTGGTTAAAGCAGTACATGGCCCCTTTCCTGTCTATTGAGACCCGGAAATCCTCAAAACCTTCCTGTTCACAAAGCTCTTTTGCCATCTCTTCAATCATGAGTATATACTCTTCAAGAGAAACGCCCATTGCGCCTCCCCGTGACCTTACATGACTATCACATGAGCCAAGTATCCCCTTTGGCCGTTCTTCCCTCGGCCATTGGGAGCGAAGATAATAAATGATATCGGGAAATTTTATATCCATAGGGCATTCATTCTGACAGCGTTTGCACATTGTGCAAACCCATATCCAGGGAATATGCAGAACTTCTTCATCATTTCCAGAGACAAGCATTCCAAGTAATTTTTTAGGATCCATACCCATCTGGTTTGTGGCTGGACAACTCTCGGAGCATTTATTACAAGTCAGGCAGAGATTGAGGTTTGCCCCATAAAGCAGCCTGTTGATTTCTTTTCTGATGTTTGCATTTGATGCAGCTATTTTAATATTATTACTCATTTTCTTCCTTAATGAAAAAAATAATACTGATGAACCATCTTTTGATCAAATGGGTGATATAAAACATTAAATGATAGAATTTTATATGTCAAACATGAAAGCCTAATATAAAATACAATTAATCCAAGATCTTGCAGCAGGAATCGTATCTAGGATTGAAAAACTGAAACGAATGTTCCAGCAAGGTTTTAGACGCAGCAGTATATGACTATATTCTCTTTCCGAATGCATATGTCCATATGTCTCTTTTAACACTTCACCAATATGAAAAGAAACCCTCTCCTGTGGTCAGGGTTTCTTTTCATTAATGCAGGATTATCCATTAAGGTAATTCTAGTGTTTTATCATCTCCCATTTCTGGCTGTAATTCTTTTCAAAGCCAGCGCTTCTGTACTCAGTATGGCATTTCAGGCAGGTTTTCACATCAGGTTTAACTTGAGAAACAACGCTCGGGTCCGCCAGGTGGGGAGTCCTGTCACCATGACAGTTTTCACACTGGACATCTCTTAATTCCTTTTGCTGGGCCTGCATAGTGAAACCGCCTTCCTCCTCGAATCGGGTTGTATGACATTCAAGACAATCAGGATTGAATTGTTTTCCCTTATCTGCCAGTGTCCGGAATGCCTTTGCATGTGCCGATTTCTGCCATATCTCATATGCCTCAGCATGGCATTCATTACATTTATTTGATCTTGGTATGACTGTCTCTTCCTGTGCAGCGCTTCCGGCAGCCTGCATTGTATAAAGTTTGTTTACCTCCTGGTTATACTGATCAATCATTGCCTTCACATTAACATCATCAGCAATCTTTGAACCAAGGGGAACCAGTGTATTGGTTGCTGTTTTGGTGCCGTCAGCAGCCTTTTCAAGAACAAGCATTCCCTGATGCTGTTGCTTTTCACTGCTCTGAACAATATATGTATTATTTGCCTCGTAAGGGGTATCCAGTTTCTGTTTATGGTGGCCTCCAACAATCACATCAATGCCGTTTATCTTCCTGGCAAAGATCCAGTTACGTCCCATATGCTGATGTGTCAGGACAATAACAAAATCAACCTTATCCTTGAGTTCTGCCACCTTTGCTGTAACTGTTTCTACTGGATCAAGAACAGTTAATGAAGTACCGACAATCTCCTCAAAGGGTTTTGCAACATCAGGCGTATTACCCATGATGCCGATTATACCGACCTTTATATTGTCTATGGTCTTGATCACATATGGCTTGAATAAAGGGTCCTGTTTATCATTTACAATATTAGCTGAAACAAATGGGACATCGTATTTTTTCTCCAGCTCCTTTAAATAGTCAATACCAAGGGCCAGATCAAGTTCACCAACATTAATTGCATCAATGCCAAGATCTTTATAGACCTTTGTGAACACTTCACCTTTAAGCTTAGCTGAAGGTATATAAGATTCTTTTATTTTATCGTGCTCGTTAAACAGGTCACCTGAATCTATAAGAACCAGATTTTTTTCTGTCTTTCTGTATTCACGAATATATGTTGCCTTTTTATAAAGCCCGCCAAGCATCTCATCTGTGCCATCGCATCCGCATGGTTCAAGATAACCATCGACGTTCCCTGTATAGGCTATGACAATTTTTTTATTTCCTTCTGTTCCTGTAGATGCTGAAATTGAAATAAAACAGAAAAGTACTGCAATGCTCAAAGAGAAAAATGCTGTTTTGATTTTCATACCAAAATACCTCACTTAAAAATTATCTATAAAATTATCAGTCTTCCTGCAAATGTAAACCTGCAGAGAATCATTCGGATGCCAGGACAGGAAAGAAAACTTCACCAAAGAGCGATTGTGCAGTTTTTTAGAGTTTACTCCGGTATGGCATCATTTTTTAGTCAACAGGGGTATTCACCTCACGGGTAAATCAATAAGAGCCCCTCATGTGAAACCGAAAAAATGATGCATATGTAGATTATCCTTTTTTAAATGTCGGGAATATATCATGTGAAACCATTTTGTCAACCTGTATCCTGTTAAGATGAGGGTTAAAAGCAGGTATCATGTAAATGTATATGGTATAGGTAAAGTCGATAAGATTTGCATTATTTATAGAATAATCCTGTTTGACCAACTGCCACTATTCATGCGACAAATCTGTTAATATTAATAATCAGGGAGCATAAAACCATGACCGAAGATTACAGAGCAATGTGGAGAGATCTGGGGCTTAACCTTGAGGCGCATGATGCATTGCTGAGTGTGCTGGGAAAGGCATACAAGGATATTTACATGAATCAGGAAGAGCGCCCTGAAGGGATGCAATATTTTGATTTTGTCATAAGCAATGTTCACAGCCTGAGGATAAAGGAGTTGCTTGATGAAAAAAAGGAGGGGAGGAAGATCATTGGCTCATATTGTGTGTTTGTCCCGGAAGAGATTGTGCTTGCAGCAAACGCAACACTTGTAGGGCTCTGCTCGGGCGCTGATTTTGCCATGGAGGAGGTAGAAAAATATCTGCCCAGAAACACATGTGCACTTATAAAATCTGCATTCGGTTTCAAGCTTGCAAAGGTATGCCCTTACCTGGAAAGTACAGATATGATAGTGGGTGAAAACACATGTGACGGCAAGAAAAAGGCATATGAAACCCTGAAGGGCCTTGTGAAAAATCTCTATGTAATGGATCTCCCGCAGGTAAAATCAGATCAGGGCAGAGAACTCCTTAAACAGGAATATATTCGTTTCAAGGAGAGCTTGGAGAATCTTACCGGGAAAAAGATCACGGTTGAATCCCTTAAGCAGGGTATAAAGACCGTAAATGCAAAACGTTCAGCCATCCACAGGCTCTCATCATTAAGAAAATATGACCCTGTTCCCATATCGGGTCTGGATGCCCTGCTCGCAAACCAGGTATATTTTTATGATAACCCGGCACGGTTTACTGCCTCTGTGAACAGGATCTGTGACGAGCTTGAAAAACGGGTAGAAGAAAAAAAGGGGGTATTCCCTGCAAAGACACCCAGGATACTTTTATCAGGTTGTCCTATGGCTGTACCCAACTGGAAACTTCCATACCTCATTGAGGCTTCAGGGGCTGTTATTGTTGGTGAGGAATCATGCGTGGGAGAAAGGGGTACAAGAAACCTCACCGATGATACCGCGAAGACCGTTGATGAGATGATGGATGCCATTACTGACAGGTATTTCAAGGTGGATTGTGCGATCTTTACGCCCAACCAGGAACGCTGTGATCATGTGAAAGAGATGTACAAAAAATACAATGCAGATGGTGTTATCCATTATGGCTTGCAATTCTGCCAGCCCTATATCATGGAATCCCTCCCTGTTGAAAAGGCCCTTGAGGAGAGCAGCATACCTACCCTCAGGATCGAAACGGACTACAGCATGGAGGATGCAGGCCAGCTCAAGACAAGGATCGAAGCATTTATAGAGCAGTTGAAATAGCGGTCAGCATTGAGCGATCAGCTGTTAGCTAAAGAAAAAACAGGTTAACCACCCGCTTCGCTAGAGGTACAGAGGACACAGAGGTTAAAAAGGTTTTCTCTGAGTTCTCTGTGTCTCCAGCGAGTGTAACGAACGGGTGGTGGAAATAGGAATACAATGAAGTATGCAGGCATAGACATAGGTTCACGCACAATTGAGCTGGTTGTTATAGATGAGACCGGAAAGATAATGGAGAGCCTTCAGACAGATACAGGTTTTGACCCTGCTCAAACCGCAAAAGGTCTTTTAGCGCAGGTACAATATGACCGTATCATGGCAACCGGGTATGGCCGCAACCTCTTCGAAGTAGCATTTGATGCCCCGACTGTAACGGAAATAAAGGCCCACGCAAAAGGTGCAAGGGCCTTTTTTCCTGAGATACGGGCAGTACTGGATATAGGGGGCCAGGACAGCAAGGCTATCTCCCTTTTCGAAAACGGCAGGGTAAAAAAGTTTGAGATGAACGACCGGTGCGCGGCAGGCACAGGTAAGTTTCTTGAGATCATGGCAAAAGCCCTTGGCTACAATATAGACGAATTTGGTAAAAATGCCTTGCTTGCCCAGAACGATATTGCCATATCCAGTATGTGCACGGTATTTGCAGAATCAGAAGTGATCTCATTGATTGCAAAAGGGGAAAACCGGAGGGATATAGCAAAAGGGCTGCATATGAG
The DNA here is from genome assembly GCA_964610475.1 of uncultured Desulfatiglans sp. Lineage (GTDB taxonomy): Bacteria > Desulfobacterota > DSM-4660 > Desulfatiglandales > HGW-15 > JAAZBV01. Next base: position 17,345 of record CAZSZQ010000010.1, on the reverse strand, counting down.
TGTGGTGAACAGGGTGGCAGGTATGATAAACCGGATATCATCTGAAGGGGATATCGCCTTTACTGGTGGTGTGGCCAAAAACCCCTGTATAAAAGAACTCCTGTCAAAAAAACTATCAAGAAAAGTGGTTGTGCCTGACGACCCCCAGCTTGTTGGCGCATACGGCACAGCCCTTATTGTAATGAATTCCGGTTAAATAATCTCTCTTTCTTTCAAAAAAGGTTTGATTTCATTTTTCTGAAATGGCAGCATTATTTCCATTAACAATATTTGCCTGAATCACCTGCCTGATAAATGCTATGGAGGGAGGTTTTATGAAATTGCGCAGGCTGCCTAATTCCGGAATTATCATATTTGCCTTCATTATGACTTTAATCTTTGCACCGCTGTCTACTGCCATCAATATTTATCCATCGAAGATTCACTGGGGTATGCTTGTTATCGGCCTCATGGGCGGCCTCGCCCTTTTCCTCTATGGCATGAATAAAATGAGTGACGGCATGAAAAAGACCTCTGGAAACCGGATGAGGGATATAATCCATGCCATTACAAAAAACCGAATAATGGCCCTCACCATCGGTGCATTTGTGACTATGGTAATACAGTCAAGCAGCGCCACAACCGTGATGCTCGTGAGTTTTGTCCAGGCAGGGCTCATGACATTTACCCAGTCTCTGGGCGTAATACTTGGCGCAGATATAGGCACAACAATCACTGCACAGCTTATTGCATTTCAATTTACAGACTATGCACTCCTTATAATAGCCATAGGGTTCGGAATGCAGATAACAGTCAAAAATGACAGGCTGAAAAATATTGGTGAGATATTTCTTGGTTTTGGCTTGCTCTTTTACGGCATGAAACTCATGAGCGATACCATGGCGCCCCTGCGTGAGTATCCTCTGTTTATAGAGCTGATGGGCCGCCTTAAATATCCTGTTATGGGGCTTCTGGCAGGGACTGTATTTACTGGGCTTATCCAGAGCAGTGCCGCTACGGCAGGTATTGTCATTGTGCTTGCCCAGCAGGGATTGATAACCCTTGAAACAGGCATACCTATTATTCTGGGTGCAAATATCGGGACATGCGTTACAGCAGGTCTTGCATCAATAAATACCTCCCGTGAGGCAAAGCGTGTAGCCCTTGCCCATGTTTTTTTTAAAGTTTTAGGTGTTCTGTTGTTTATCTTCTGGGTGCCGGGTTTTGCCGATCTGATACGATACCTGTCCGAAAGGTTCGGGAGCGATGTTGCCCGTCAGATAGCAAACGCCCATACCCTTTATAATGTGAGTCTGGGCCTCCTTTTTCTGCCTTTTATAAATTTATTTTCAAGAATCATGCTAAGGATCCTTCCTGAAAGCAAAAAGAAACCAAGCATTGAGATCAAGACAAAATATCTTACCGAAACCAGTATAACCTCTCCAGCTATGGCCATAGAGCTTGCAAGAAAAGAGCTTTCATATATGGCCCAGATACTCAGCAGGATGCTCAAGACCGTTATCATACCCTTTATATCAGATAAGAAGTGGATAAAAAAAGATCCCAGTCTGTCCGAAGAAGAAAAACCAGAGCTGATTAAAGAAATACCCCACATGGATGAATGGCACCCTCACCTTACCATCCTTGAAGCGCTTGATATGCGTGAAGAATATATAGATTTTCTCAATGACAGAATACAGGAGTTTCTGATCAAGGTCAGCAAGTATGAATCTTCGGCCGCGCAGGCCAATGAAATTTACGGCCTGGTCTCCATATCAAGTGATATGGAAAGTATTGCTGACCTGATACACAGAAATCTGATCAAACTGATACATAAGAAAAATTCGCTTGATAGGGATTTTTCCGTTGAAGGAAAAGAGGAGCTGATGATCTATCACGGCAAGGTCTGCAGGCAGGTAGACAGGCTGACTGAGGCCTTTGCAGAGAGGAATATTGAAAAGGCCAAGGCCATAATGGGCAGAGAGAGGAAATATCTTGACCTTGAAGCGCAATACAGGATAAAGCACCTTGAAAGGGTATGGCATGAAAAGATGGACTCGGTTCAAACTCACGAAGTCCATATGGAACTCATGGATATCCTGAAACAGATTGTTGTTTACACAAGTAATATAGCCAAAACATTCCTTACAAAATGCTACCTGGAGCGTGAAAGATAAAAGGAAGTTATGAATATATGGGCAAATTAAAGGGTTTTCAAAAAAAATACCTGAGAGGTCTGGCGCACAATCTCAAGCCGGTTATTTTGATCGGTCATAGGGGACTTACTGATGACCTTGTCAAATCCGCAAACCAGGCACTCGATGCACATGAACTGATAAAGGTTAAATTCAACGAATTCAAGGAAAGGGAACAGAAGGCGGAAATAGCAGCGGAATTATGTGATATTACAAAGGCCGAGGTTGCCGGTACAATCGGGCATATGGCTATCTTATACAGAGAACAGCAGGACCCTGAAAAAAGAAAGATTATTTTACCGGAGAGATAGTTAATGTTGACTGGTGTCTATTCAAAAACCATCCTTTTTGGATTCAAACGGCCCTTAGCGTTCATCTTTCAGCAAAAGACATTCAAAACAAAGAGTTATTTGATACTGCTAAAGGCGGGGCTGGAAGCTCCATCCGCTATTTTCCTCTTTTCGGATGGGCCCCAGTTATGAAGATCCCAAACATGTCCCTTGGATCAGTTTTGCAACAGTAAAAGGAAAAGGGACGGTATAATGACTGAATATGCTATAATACTTCTTCCCGGTCTGGATGGTACGGGTGAATTATTTAAACCATTGGTAGAATATCTGCCTAAAAGAATAAAACCCATCATCGTTTCATACCCAAGACATGAATGCATGACCTATGAAGAACTTAAACCACTGGTAATGAATGCCATCCCTGAGGACATGCCTTTTTTCCTGCTGGGTGAATCCTTTTCAGGGCCGATTTCTATAATGATTGCCCGTGAAAAACCGGCTGGGTTATCCGGACTGATATTGTGTGCAACATTTGTAAAAAATCCCTTTATTCTGCTCCCTTCATGGTTGGAATTTTTATCAATCAGCCCGGTTTACCGTTTATGGCCTGCAATTATAACCATCAGGTCAAGGCTTGCCGGGAAAAAATTCAGATCCGTTGCCGGTATTGCTATCAAAGTTATTCGGTCCGTAAGCACTGAGGTTATTGCTCACAGGGTAAAATCCATCCTGTCTGTGAATGTTGAAAAAGAGCTGGAATCCTGTACCTGCCCCATATTGTACCTTCTGGCTGAAAATGACAAACTTATCAAACGGCACAACTACAGAAGGATAAAGGCTGTGAAAAATGGCATCCAACTTGTAACAATAGACACTCAACATTTTATTCTTCAATTAGAACCTGAAAGGTCTTCCGAAATAATCATTAAGTTTATGGACAAGGTGATTGCATAAACATGATATGGAAAAACAGTCAGGATTTATCATGAACCACACGGAATGCACGAAAAGAAGCACTTTTCAGTCTTTTTTCCGATCCGAAAAAGAATCCTGTTAATAGACAATAAATTTATCCGGATACATTATTCAGATCCTGTTAGATCCAAGCTTGCCTGTTCATCACCCGGTGCTGCAATGCCCCTTCGTGCAAGCAGGGAACCTTCCTTCTGGTAAAGATTTATGGTAGCCTTGAGGTAGGTTATCAGTGCTTCTATCTCAGAAATCTGGCTTGCAACATAATCCCTCTGCGCCCTTGCCACCAGAATAGCGGTTGATTTGCCGACCCGGAACTTCTCTGTTTCGGCCCTGAGTGTTTCCTCCTGCAGCCTTGTAGTTGCCGCAGTGGCAGAGACCTGTTCCTTTGCCCTGTTTATTTCAATCAATGCTGACCGCACATCCATTTCGACAAGCTGTTCCAGGTTTTTAAGGGCTTCTTCCGACTGTTTTGTTAAAATAAGCGACCTGTTGTATCTTGCTTTGTCTGCCCTGTTCCTGATGGGGAAATTGAAGGAAAACCCAGCAGATATGTCATAGTTGCCATCGTCAATATTTCTGAAAGCCTCACCAAAGGAATCTGAGTAACCGGTTTTGCCTATTGTAATAAAAAAATCCAGTACCGGCAAAAGACCGTTTTTTGTCCGAACCACTTCAATTTCACCCTGTTTCAGGTCAAGCTTTGCCTGGTTGATTTCAGGCCTCATTTTGAGTGCCTGTTGAATATATTCAGTTGTTGCATTTATCTCTGTATCAACAGCAACCGGCATGTCAGATATGTTTATTGAGGATTCCAGCGGATTACCGTCCGAGTTGTTTACAAGGCGCTGAAGCCTGAGTCCTGTTAATGCAAGGTCGCTTCTGGCGTTTATTAGTGCCTCTTTGCGCAGGGCCACTTCTGCTTCTGCCGCATAAAGCTCTACTTTTGCGAGTGTGCCGATTTTGATTCTCTTGCTGGTTTCCTCAAGCTGGTCTTCCGCCAGTTTAAGGGATTCCTGGAAGATTGAAATCCTTTTCTGGGCCAGAACATAGTCCCAGCAGGTTTTCTCCACATCAGCAACAAGCGCTTCCGCAAACCCCCTTAATTCGTATTCAGATGCAAGAAGTTCCATGTGCGCCTTCCGGAGGTTTGCAAGATTTGCCCCTCTTCCAAAACCCTTTAAAAGAGGCTGGCTTATAGAAACTACTCCTGCTGCGCTGGTCTGAAACCCGGACCTCTCCGAATCAATTAGCTGAGTCTCTATACCTAAAGTTACTTCAGTACCCATTGAAAATTTTTTTGCGACTCCAAGATTATTATTTTTTCTTTCGATGTTGGTAAGGTCGACGATCCCGCTGGCAAGGGTGCTTTTTGACTGATTGCTTTCAAGGTTGACAGCCGGATCAAAAACAGCCTTTTCTTCCATTTCATATGTCTTCTGTATTTCCGGGTTAAGACGCTCGATTTGAAAGGCCCTGTTATTTTCAAGTGCGCGAAGGATGGCCTCCTTTATGGATATCTCCTGGTTTTCGGTCGCCTCTTCACCTGAAGAGGATAATGAAGTAAGGGGTAGTAGAATTATGCATGCAAATAAATATACCAGCATGCCCGTCTTGAACCTGTATAGCGAGATCATAGTTAATTACCTTTTCGATGAAATAGTGTATATATAACCGGGATCAATACCAGCGTTATCAAGGTAGATGATGTAAGTCCCCCAACCACCGCCCTGGCAAGAGGTGCCTGGGCGTCTGCACCTTCACCGATCCCGAAGGCCAGAGGAAGGAGACCGAAAATTGTAGTGAGGGTTGTCATGAGAATAGGCCTGAGCCTCCTTCGGCCTGCCTCCATCACAGCATCATTTAACGGCATACCTTCTCTTTCGAGTTGCCCTGCCTGGTCCACGAGAAGAATAGCATTGTTAACAGCAATCCCGCCCAGCATGATACAACCTATGTAGGATTGTATGTTAAGTGTGGTGTTTGTAATGAACAGGGTAATAAGAACCCCTACAGCTCCTACAGGTACGGAAAACATAACTACCAGAGGGTTTTTAAGGGATTCATACTGGCACGCAAGGACCATGTAAACAAGTACAAGGGCGAGTATTAGGGAAATAACAAGTTCATGAAAGGCGTCTTTCTGTTCTTCAAAATTACCTGCTACTTGTAAATCGTAACCAACAGGTTTTGCTATCCCGTACAGACGTTCCTGAACATCCGCTGCAACAGAACCTGCATCCCTGTTGGCAATATTGGCCGTTACATAGGCTATGCGCTGCTGATCTTTTCTTTCTATCAGAACCGGCCCTATGCCCGACTCATCTTTCACCAGATTCCGGAGGGTAACAAGTTCTCCTGAACCGGTTGTAAGCGTCATGTTCAGAATTTCATCAATTGACATTTTTTCGGCATCCTTGAGCTGAACGAGTATCCTGTAGGAATTCCCCTCGGTTCGATATTCTCCTGCTCTCGTTCCGGCAACAGCTGTTTCAAGAACCCGTGTAACATCTCTGACACTTAAGCCCAGGTCAGCTGTCTTATCCCTGTCCACATGTATTTCCCTCTGAGGGACACCAGCCTTACGGCTTACATCCGTGTCTGTTATTCCGCGGACATCCTTTATTGCATCAAGAACCCTCTCTGTTAAGAGATCAAGAGTATCAAGATCATACCCGCGTATCTCAATTGTAAGGCCATCCTGTCCGCTTCCGATAAGCCGGCTCAGGATAAACTGGCCCTGGGGTGCCTGAACCCTGATATCCATACCAGGGATTTTTCCGGAGAGCCGGTTTCTCAGATCGTTTGCTATATCGACATTTGACCTGTTGCGATCTTTAAGCGGTGTCAGGGAGATATTTATTTCTCCCCTGGAACCTCCGCCCCCGCGCCAGGAGGACCTAACATTCACAACCGATGAGATGAGTTCAGGAACAGCGGGGTAAACTATATCCTCCATTTTTTTTGTCTGTTCATCAGCAAGTTCAAGCCTGAGACCGACTTCCATTTCTCCATTTATACGTACTTCACCCTCATCACTGGGAGGAAGCAGCTCGGTTCCAATTAGTGGATACAGGAGAAAACTGAGGGCAAGCAAAAGAGCCGAGATAAATATGGTTCTTCCTTTATGAGCAAGGGCGAGCCCGAGAAAATCCCGGTAGGAATTATTTAAAGAATTCAAAAAGGTTGATGAGATATCCATAAAGCTGCTAACCCACCCGCGCTGTTTTATAGGTTTATGCTCCGCAGCCTCAAGAAGCCTGGAGGCGAGCATGGGAACCAGGCTCAATGACACCATAAGAGAACAGATCAGGGAAAATATAATAACATAGGCCAGTTCCTTGAACAGGATCCCTGAAATACCCCTTACGAAAATGAGGGGTAAAAAAATTACCAGTGTGGTGACTGTACTTGCTATGATTGCCCCGCTAACCTCCTTTGTACCCTTGATAGCGGCATAATAAGGGGTCTCATTTTTTTCGTCCCTGTGGCGGAAGGTGTTTTCGAGAACAACAATGGAACCGTCAACCATCATACCTACACCCAGTGCCAGTCCACCAAGGGTCATGAGATTGAGAGTAAAATTACCAAAGTATAAAAGAGTAAATGTGGCGATTATGGAGATGGGTATAGCCAGAGAGATTACAATAGTGCTCCTTATATTTCGCAGAAAAATCAGGAGCACAATAACTGCAAGACCGCCACCGTAAAGGACAGACGTTGCCACGTTCTGTATGGATCTTTCAATAAAGTTACCCTGGTTTATTACAGGAATAATATGTGCCTGGGGAAAATCCCTGTTAACCTTTTCTATCTCAGCCAGAACTCGTTTTGATACCTCTACGGTGTTTTCATCCGCCTCCTTCCGGATTCCGATCCGCAGACCGAGTTCTCTGTTTACCCTTACAATCCTTTCAATCTTTTGATATGTGTCCTTTATTTCTGCTATCTGTCCAAGGGTAACTGCTGCCCCGTCATGAGTAATAAGTACCGTGTTTTTTAACTGATCCAGACCGGTAAATTCGGCCGGTGCCCTCAGGGCAATGTCATACTTTCCTTCCTCTATCTTTCCTGCAGGGCTGTTAAGATTGGCGTCACGTATTGCCTGTAGAATCCGGTCGAGAGGAATACCTAGGGCTTTCAGGCTCTGGGGGTTCAGTTCAACCCTGATCTCCCTGTTATAACCGCCCCAGATATCAACCTGGGCAACACCTGGAATACGCGCGAACCTGTACCTGATCTGGTCCTCAACAAGCTCTGTCAGTTCAATGGGGTCGAGTTTACTGGATATCCCCAGTATCACCACAGGCATACTCGAGATATCAAACTTGTCGACCCTTGGTCTTATAACATCTTCAGGCAGGTCATTCATTCCATCTTCTATTTTGCTCTGTAGATCAATTGCTACAGTATTTATATCAGTTCCCCATACAAAGGTTACACTTATTTCACTGTTACCTTCAGAAGAGCTTGATGTCATTTCTTCAACACCGGGTACCGTGGCTATTATCTCCTCCAGCGGTTGAGTCACAAGTCTTTCCATCACCTCGGGGCTTGCACCGGGATATGAAGTGTCCACGCTCAGAGTAGGCAGTTCAACATTTGGAAGCATATCGATTCTAAGACGGCTCAATGATACGACTCCTAGTATGACGACTATGAGCGTAACCATGGTAATAACTATGGGGCGTTTTACACTGAATTCCGCAAGGGTCATTTTGGTGTCTCCATTTTAGTTGCGGTAACTTTCTTATTGCTCTCTCCTGATATCAGGATACTTGATCCCTCATCGACAAGCTGCTGTCCGAGGGTGACTACAAGACCTTTCGTCAATCCATCACACTCGATCTGAACCTTTTCATTCTCACGAATCCCAATCTTGACAGGACACCACCTGACAGTCTTATGGTCATCATTGACCACAAAAATACCATCCTTGTTATCTCTTTTCGTAAGCGCCTGCTCAGGAATAATCAAGGCCTTTTCCAGTTTTTCAAACACAATGGTAGCACGGATGAACATGCCCGGTTTCAGTCTTGATTCAGGGTTCTCAATGGTAAGTTCGATTCTTGCCTGCCTTGTGGCCTGACGGAAGACAGGGGCGATACGGCTTATTACACCTTCAAAGACTTCATCAGGATGGGCATCTGTGGTTAAAAAGGCGGATTGCCCGGTTTTGAGATAAACATAATCCTTTTCAGATACGTAAATAATTCCGATAACCGGATCAAGTTCAACAATAGAAAGAAGAGGAGTATTTGAGGATACCATGTCCCCTTCATTGACAAATCTTTCTCCTATAGTCCTTGTTTCATCGCCCCCTGTCCAGCCTGCCGCTATCTTTGTGTATCCCTGTTTTATTCTCGCTGTCTCAAGAGAGGCCTCTTCTTTTTTTACCTGGGCCTCCGATACTGCCAGCTTTGCTTGTTTTGCCAGCTGATCGGCCTTTGCAGAATCATATTCCGAATCCGACGCCAAACCTTCCTGGAGTAATTCCTTTATCCTTTTTAATTCTCTTTCTGCTATTTCATAACCGCTTTTAGCCTCTACCAGGGTCGCCTTTGCTACGGCCAGATCGGCCTCTGAAAGAAGAACAGACTGTTTATATTCGGCATCATCCAGTACTACCACCACCTGGTTTCGTTTTATTGTATCACCGATATCAACATTGAGCCGCTCCACACGACCGTTTATTTTAGGTGCAACCACAAATTCGGAAGGTGATTCAAGGGCTCCGCTGAATGTTTTTCTGAGTTCGATAGGCCCTGTTTTGATTTCTGCCACCTCAACAGGCACTGCCCTTGAGTCCTGTTGTCCGCGAGGGTCATTAACCCCTGACTGTTCCCTGATACGGGAAATGATCTGCCATACAAAGGCAATGATAAGTATGGTTGCCAGAATAATTGCTATTTTTCTTTTTCCTGTCAGTTTCATCTTGGCTTTCTTCCTTGTATTGGTGATTTATGAATGCAGACACTAATATTTTCTGCTGAACGATTTTTATGGAAAAGACACAGGTCCATACCCGGAAATCCTAAATAAATTCTATTTTAAAATATATTGAACTCAATATAAACAAATAATTTCTTACTTACCTCAATCAGTCTTGTTATTATGAATACTCCGGAGTGTTATATAGAGTATCTCCCCGCGGTTCCAGAGTCTCATCCTGGGACCCCAGGTGCCGGCCCCTCTGGATACAATAACTGTCATACCATCCACATCATATCTTCCTTCAAGCAATGGAAACATGTATTGTACCATCAGATCAAAGGGCCATATCTGCCCGCCATGGGTATGCCCGGAGAGCATTAACCCTGCCCCGGCCTTTGCCGCACTTTTTGCATTCCGTGGCACATGGGACAAAAAGATTGCTGCACCAGCAGGGCGGTTATTCAGAGCTTTATTTAAATCATCAGTTGAACGCCTGTTTCTGCTGTGATGCATCCCGGAATCATCTACCCCTGAAAGCACCAAACCCTTACATACCTCAGCCCATCTATTATGCAGAAAATTAAAGCCTGCCTTACTTAATAGGGTTGATATCACCTCTGATTCATGGTTGCCTGAAACTGCCCATAATCCCATCGGGGCAGAGAATTTTTTAAATATATTGATAATATGTTCTGACGGGGTCTCATGACCTTCAAATATATCACCAAGCAGAATGACCATATCAGGCTTCTCATTATTTACCTGCGCAACACGTTCGGTGAGCCAGTGTTCATCAATTTGTGAACCCAGATGTATATCAGACATGGCAATCACCACTGTTCCATCAAGGGATTCAGGTAGTCCAGGTAATGTCACCTCAAATTTGTCCATAACCGGTGCCCTGTAACCCTGAATAAGTGCAATACCTGAAAAGAGAACCCCTATGAGTATTGCGAATCCCCTTAATGAGGGTGACCATTTCGGGAAGAGAAACCCAAAGAGGGTAATGATATCTGTTAGTAAAAGCGGGAAAAATACAAGGAAAAGGAGGGCAAGCCAGAGCATCCCGACATATTCCATTATAAAAGCCGGGAAGGTTGTCCCCCCATGACCTAGTACACGACCAAGAATAAGTATTATCCAAAGGAAAGATCCTGTTGCAATAAGCATTTTATGCGAAACATGCCTTTTTATCGGCGGGACAGAAGACAATCGCCAGAACAGGTACAGCTGCATTGCTGTGCAGGCAGTTATAAGGATGGTTCCGAACATGTCATCCCTTTTGATGCAGGATTATATTTATAAAGGTTAAACATCAAGATTATAGAATCCTGTAAAAACTTAATGTTTCATGTGTTGATGAAGAGCATGAAATAACTCTTTATAACTGGACCTTAAATTATGCCCTTTAAAATAACCCATCAACACGGGAAAAATAATTTTAATCGTCATCACCCCTTTGCATTTTATAGAATTCCGTAGGATATTTACCAGGGAACTCATGCTTTTCTGCAGGCATAAAGGAAACCGCAATAAAAAAGGTTAATGCAAGGACAACAGGGATTACCCAGTCCATCCTGAAGGTGAACCGCCTTTCACTACCCTTAAAATAGGTGCACAAAACCTTGAAATTTAGAACCAGGTGCCATACCCCGAAGATTACAAAGAAGATACAACCAATCTCATGCATCCCTTTCCAGTTGATCATAATCCCGCCGTTTTCAGACGGGCCGTGAGAAAATAGCAGAACCAGCCCTGAAAAGCCTATTAATACAAATGTACATAAGGTCATAACTGATACAAATCGCCTTGTACTGAATTTATTTTCTGTTCCCATATAAATACCTCCTGTAAAATTATACTAGAATGAGTATTTTATGCCCGTGTAATAAGACCTTGTCTTTGCAGGCACAAGAAAGGGCATTATATATTTCTCATTAAGCATGTTCTCAATCTGGAAAAACAATTTGTATTTATTGATATCGTATTCAACCCTGGCATCTACTTCAGTATGTCCGGCTACACTCATGAGATTCTCACCGTCTACATACTCCCTGGATGAATAGTAAAAGGTTGTGCTGATAGAAAGATTTTCTATTGGTGAACTGGTTATTTTTGTCTGGAACCTGTGTTTTGCCCTCATGGGGAGCCACAGCCCAGTGTCATCATCCTTTGCTGATTCATAATTATAGGACATGGAAAGGTTGAATATCCTGTCAGGTGACCATGATACAGAGCTGTCAATACCCTTTTCTGTAGCACTCCCTACATTTACAAAGGTTCTCCTCAAGCCGTTTACAGTCATAATAGAATCCATGCTTATAAGGTTTTCGACCTCTGTATAATATGGAGTGATATTTATCGAAACGGTATCAAGGGGAGAATAATATAAGGTCAGTTTATAATTTGTGAATTCTTCCTTTTCAAGATCCGGGTTTGCTAAAACAAAGGCGTCTGACCTGTATCTGTCCTTGTAACCTGGAAGCCTGTCAGTGAGATTAAACCCTAAAACAACTCCATAGTTTCCCGCCTTATAGCTCAGTGTCGCCTCTGGATTCAGGCTGTTATCAAAATTGTTATAATGTGTCCCGCGCAGACCCAGATAAAATGAAAAGGGGCTCTTTTCTATTTCATGCTTGAAAGTAACAAAGGCCCATTCCTTTTTTTCGTTGTGAACCATATCGGGCATCTGTACATTATCTATATTTGTTTTAATTCCTACATTTGCGCGTTCATACCCTGCGCCCAGGTTCAGGGTCCCGCCTTTACTAAAAGAGAAATCGGTCGTGATTTCCTGGCTGAATATCTCAGGGGTAATTTTAATATTGTGAGGGATAGGGGCGGGAAAGGCATCAATACTCTGATCCATTGAATCCGTATAAATGGATTTAAAGTTTACCTTTTTTAATTTTAATAAGAGCGTACCCGAATAGGTTTCAAAGATAGCATCATTATAGGGTGTGGGCGCAAAATATGGCCCGCCAAGCCCTTTTATATCCTTGTAATAATTTAAGGATGGCGAAATAATAACATCAGGTTGCAGGGCATAGGACAGGTTGATTCCGGCTTTTTTTTCGGTATCGTGTTCGTTTAAACGCCATCCGTCATCGGATGCATATCCGCCCATTATACCGATCTTTACGCCCTTAACCTGTGTCTGGATATCACCGCTGTATTCTTTGTAATTCATATTTCCGAAAGCAACCTCAACATTCCCTTTAAAGGTATCTGCCAGCTTGGAGGTAATGAGAATCACCCCGCCGCTTGCATTTTCGCCATAACCGGCGCCGCCGCCCTTGATAACCTCAATTTTACCCACATTATTGAGTGAAATCTGATCCCATTTGATTTGCCCGGATATAGGATCTTTAATGCTTCGGCCGTCCAGCAGAACAAGAACCTCCATGGAGCCATTAATAGAAACATCATCATCTCCGACCGTGGTCACTCCCGGAATCGTTTCAATGACATCGGCAACACTAGATACATTCATCCGGCTGATATCCTCGGCTGTAAATATATTTCCATTTTTTGTACTTAAATTTGATTTTTCCTCTTCTGCAAAACAGATATTGCATGCAAAAAAAATCAGCAGTATCTGAAAAAACCTGAACCCCTTTCCGTGTCTCTTCATAAACATGTTATTCATTAACACTCCTTTCTCTGATTTCTATTAATAAATCCATTGGATGGTTTAATCTTCATTGGTTTTCACAGTCTTTTTTTCCGAAACATAAAAAACAGTGAGGCTAGCAGAATGAAGGTTATGAGAGATAGTTCCAGCCAGTAGATCCGGATCATGCGATCTAAAAATACGAAAATATCGTATTTGGCATGTTTCCTCTGGTAATCTCCTGATGAAAACTCCTTTTTAAATTCAACATCAATAGTATTATTTTCTACATTTACTTTGAGAAAATGAAAAAAATCATATTTCATATGCCGCTTGTGAGATCCTCTTCCAGTCCCGCCTGTAAGGGTGTAGGGAATGCCCTTGTAGTCACCTTTATTATAACCATACGGCTGTGATGCAAAGATATGTGTTACGTGATACTTCAGAAACAGATTGATTAACTTAAATGAGGTTTCTTCAGACATAGACTTGCTGTAATTATATTCACCCGGGTCATAAAGAGGCCTGTGCATGAAAATGATACGGGTTTCATAATCCCCGGATATCTTGAGTTCATTTTCGAGCCATATTATCTGCTTATTATCTGGACCCTCTTCTCCCGCGTTATCAATGACAATAAAATAGTTTTTACCTATCCTGAACGAATAGTTAAAAGGGCCGAATATCTTACTATAAAGATCTCTTCCCTCTCCTGACAGCTCGTTATCCCCCATGACAGTGAGAAGAGGTATCCCCAGATTATTATCTAGCTGTTTGATAAAATGGTGATAATGAGGTTTTCTCCCTTTTAGTACTGCATCCCCAAGATCAACGGCAAAGGCAATGTCAGGATCATGATCAACCTGTTCAAGAAGACCTTTAAAAACAATCCTGCCTGCCTTGCCACCGCCAAAGAGGGCAAAGGAAAAATCCGTAGGGTCTTTTACATGAATATTTTCCAGATTTGAATCTATCCATTTTTTTGCAGGCAGAGGCGTTAAACTGTAATAGACTTTTAAAGAGATATAACAGACAATGAACAAGGATATGAATAAACATATCTTTGGGTATTTCTTCGTAACCTTTAAAAAATATTTGCCAATGTGCATGGGTCTATACTGCCTCACTCGATCTTTTCTTAATATTCTTATTACTGCATTTCACATTAATAGTGACATATGACATACATGGTTATAGCTAACCACAGAGGACACGGAGATTTTATCTGTTATGCTTTTTCTCCGTGCTCTCTGTGGTGAAAACAGATGCTATTGCAGTTACACCAATGTATGCTTACCTTAAAGTATATAAAAAAGAGATAACCGGAAAATGACTGGAAGATTATCATTTGGTAATATTTGAGATAGAAAGGTATATGGATTTTAAAAAGGAAATCTCGGAAGGGTAAAGGAAAATATACTGCCCGTATCAAGCTCGCTTGATACGGAAATTGTACCATGGTGCAACTGTACTATTGCCTTTGCAAGGCTGAGACCCAGGCCTATGCCCTGAAGAGACCTGCTTCGGTCACACCTGTAAAACCTGTTAAAAATCTTGGACAGGTCTTCTTGTGATATACCGATACCTGTGTCCCTTACAGAAACTGTTATGTTGTTTTGATCCTGCTCAAGTGAGATGTTAACAACCCCTTTTTCAGGGGTGTATTTAAGGGCATTGTCAAGCAGGTTTGCCACGAGTCTCTGAATTTTATCCTTGTCCGCCTTCACTGTAGCCCCAGTTCCAATCTCCTTTATAATATTAATCCTCTTGTCTTCGGCAATGGGTTGAAAAAGATCACATGCTTCATTTATTGTTTTTGATAAATCCACATCTGTTAGATTAAGCTTGGAGACGCCTGCCTCTGCCTCGGAAATATCAAGCATGGTATTGATCATTATCAGCAGGCTGTCGCATTCCTCAATAATACTTCCGGCCATGGTTTCGAATTCCGGGTCTGGCCTGGCGGTCATTAAAGTGGTTTCTGCAATTCCTCTAATTCTTGTGACAGGGCTTCTCAGATCATGGGCAATATTGTCGCTTATCTCCTTTATGTCCGTTATGAGCGTGTGCAATTTTTCAAGCATGCTATTAAAGGTTGTGGCAAGGCGGTCTATCTCTTCACCATGACCTTTTACCTTCACTCTTTTATCGAATTTGCCGTCCGAGACCTGGATAGCGGTTTGGGTCACCTCTTCCACACCGGTAAGCGCCCGCTTTGCCATAAACCAGCCTGCGATAGTGGAAACAAAAAACATAAAGCCCATTATAATAAGAAATAACTGCCTGAAGAGATCGAGAAATTTTGTGATATTATCCATGGCAGTCATTATCTGGAGGATATACTCTCCTCCAATGCGGCTGTATATTGCACGAACCTTATCCTGTCTCCCCTGAACAGATATTGTTTCAAAAAAATATTCATCACCTCCGGCAATACTGTTTATTGCCCTTCTCCCCGGCCCGATTTTCCAGCTTGTGTCGTCCGTTGAAAAAACGGTCTCTCCATTCATATTCATCAGCCGGGTGAAAAACTTTTCAACACCCTGGGATTCAGTCTCAAGTGTCATTGCCAGCCTGACTTTATGAATATTCCTTCTCTCAAAAAGCAGGGTAATCTCCTTTGCCTCATTTATAAGGTTTTCATCAAGTTCTTTATGAAGTTTGGATGACAAAAGTAAACTGAATAGGAAAAAACCGGCAAGTATTGAAATAAAAAATATAGTAGAGTACCACAGGGTAAGTTTGAATGAGAGGGTATTGAAAAATCTGATCCTACTCTTTAATGACATACCCTACTCCACGGATGGTATGGATCAGTTTTTTGTCAAAAGCCCTGTCAATCTTGTCCCTCAACCTGCACACCCTTGCCTCAACAACATTAGTCTGGGGGTCAAAATTATAATCCCATACATGTTCCATGATCATGGTCTTTGAGACAATCTTTCCTTTATTACGCAGCAGGTACACCAGAAGGACATATTCCCTGGGTTGCAGTTCAATCTTTTCATTACCTCTTGTTACTTCATGGGTAAGAAGGTTTACCTTAAGGTCTGCGATCTCAAGTAGCCTTGGGTCTGACAGATTGCTGCCCCTCCTGATAAGCGCATAGATACGGGCAAGCAGTTCCGAAAATGCAAAAGGCTTGGTCAGATAGTCATCACTTCCTGTCTGGAGCCCCCTGACCCGGTCTTCCACTGATTGTTTTGCACTGAGAATTAGGACAGGGGTTTTGATGTTGTTTGATCGCAGTTGATCAATAAGGCTAAGACCGTCCAGTTTTGGAAGCATTATGTCTATGATTGCGGCATCATAGGATTCCGTTGACGCAAGATCAAGACCTGCCTCTCCGTCTGAGACATGGTCAACAACAAAACCTGCTTCCTTGAGACCTTTTGTAATAAAAGAGGCTATCTTTATGTCATCTTCAACCAGAAGTATCCGCATCAAAGTGCTCCTGAATATACTATTAATACCTCTTTAGAGTCTATAATACTGCGAGTCTATTTTATTATGGATAAGGTTAAAAAGAAACCGTCATGCCCGTGCAGACGGGCATCCATTTATTTACCGTTTTTTCAATGTTACACCAACTCCGCCAAGATGTATATTCTGAATAATTGTTTCAAGGTCAGGGCTTTTTATGAGCCTGTCAATATAATCCTGGTCCATGGAATTCCAGTTATGGGATACAATAAGACCACCCGGACGGATGAGTGGAAGCAGTTTGTTCAGGTAATCCAGGTATCCCTCCTTATCTGCATCAAGAAAAAGGATGTCTATTGGTTCTTTTACACTTGCCACCTCTTTATGGGCATCACCTTCAATAATGGTAACCAGTTTATCTACCCCTGCCTTTTTAAAATTGTCAGCAGCAAGTTTGACCTTATCAGGATCTATCTCAAAGGTTGTCAGCCTGCCTCCTGTGGTTCGCAAAGCCATTAATAACCACAGGCTGGAGTATCCGTTGGAAGTGCCTATTTCAACAACATGTTTTGCCCCCATGGTCTCGGCAAGTATACGAAGCAACCTTCCGTCATCCATCTGGACATTAAGCATCCCGCCCTGGCTCGTTGCCATCTCAGTTAACACATCAATGATCTTTTTCTCCTGTGCATCCTTTGGTACAGGCAGTGTTTCGCTGGGCATGGGGCCTCTCCCGCGGCCAAACCAGCCCCTGCCCTGGCCTTCGGATATTTCAGTGATACAAAGAGAAAAAATAAATAAAAGGATTGCCGGAACAGCTATAATCTTCTTCATAATATTCTCCCTGTTAAATGTTAAATTTATACTTTATAATATCTCTTTAAAACATTCACAGATACATCATCGAAAGCGTATTTGATAAATATGCCCGATTATACC
>CAZSZQ010000009.1:38211-47469 GCA_964610475.1 uncultured Desulfatiglans sp. | reverse complement strand
GGCATTCTCGTGCCCCTGGTATGCTGCATCCATTATCAGTGACAAACCTTTTATTACATCCTGATCAACTCCTTCTCCTTTAAAATATAAAAGACCAAGAAGATTTTTTGCTGTCAGTAGATTTTTTAGGTTAAATTTAGGCTGTCAATAACGAGTTTGGCAAATAAATTCTATCACCATGGTCTTTTTTGATAATTGAATTGGATGTATCCTTGACAAAGGAATGCTCCACAAATACTATAAAAGCGGTTTTGGCTAAAATTGACAGTATTTTCGAAAAATGATCCGGTCTGTTTTTGTAGATTGATTTTTATTATATACGATATTTACTCTATCGAATATATAAATTAATAACTTACAGGAGGTCAAAATGGAAAAGACTTGGGAACAGATGAATGCAGAAGAAAAACAGGAGGCTCAGTTTAAAAAACTACTTTCATTAAAAGATTCAGCAGGAAATGATATTAAGTTTCAGAATCCTGAAGCAAAAAAAAGATACCTGGCACGCCTTACCAGAATTAAGGATGCCATACAGATGAAGAAAACCCCCGACAGGGTGCCAATCTCAATTTTTCCAAGTATGTTTGCATTCCTGAATGCAGGAATAACCCCCTATGATGCTATGTATGACTATGTAAAAGCCGTATCTGCATTTAAAAAATTCATTATTGAAATGGATCCCGATATGCATATAGGTGCGTCGCAGGCAGGGCCGGGAAAATTCTTTGAGCTTGTTGATTATAAACTTTATGCATGGCCAGGCCATGGAGTGGCAAAGGAACACTGTTATCAGATGCTCGAAGGCGAATACATGAAACCGGAGGAATATGATATACTCATTTCAGACCCCACAAATTTCTTCATGAGATATTATCTCCCCCGCATATTTGGTGTAATGGACGGATTTCCCATGCTGCCCCATTTCCCCGGCATCCAGGAAATGTACGGCGTAGCCTTTAACTTTATTCCATTTGGTCTCCCTCAGATGAAGGAGACCTTCCGTAAATTGGCAGAGGCTGCAGAGGAGGCAATAAAATGGGCAGGGTATATAGGAGGGCTGAATGCAGAGCTTGCTTCTCTCGGATATGTAAATATACTGGCCGGTTACAGCAAGGCCCCCTATGACACGCTGGGAGATACATTAAGAGGAACAAGACAAATAGTTATGGATCTTTTCCGCAGGCCGGACAAATTGTTAAAGGCCATGGAGGTTCTGGTTCCTGTAATGATAGAAGTCGGGCTGGGCTCAGCCAAGGCAACCGGAAACCCCATGATTTTTATGCCCCTTCACAAGGGTGCAGACGGAATGATGTCAGAAGATCAGTTTAAAAAATTCTACTGGCCTACCCTTCAAAAAGTTATACTGGGGCTTATTGAAGGCGGGTGCATACCCTTCCCCGCCCTTGAAGGACACTGGGATACCCGGCTTGATATAATGAAGGATATACCAAAGGGTAAAACCGTATGGATGGTTGATCAGTCTGATATCAGAAAGGTAAAGGATACCATAGGTAAAAACGCCTGCATAGCGGGGAATATCCCGTCATCAATGCTTGGTCTCGTTACAGTTCAGGAAATCAGAGATTATACAAAAAGGATCATCGATTACTGCGCAAAGGATGGCGGTTACATCATGTGTAACGGCGCCTTTTTTGATGAAGCAAAAGCTGAGAATGTGAAGGCCTTTATTGATATGACAAAAGAGTATGGAGTATATTAAGAAAATTAGTTTACTGAACTGTTACTGCAGGGGCACGCTATCGCATGCCCCTGCCTCTTTACGGAGGACTGAATGAAGGCTGCTCAAACAATGTTTTTATTGCCCCTTGTAACAATCTGCTCCCTAACCGCCCTTGCTGATGACGGGTACAAAAACTTCGAAGTTTCAGTATATACAAGGGTTTTTGAAGTGTTGAAAATGAAAGACCCCCTGTGGCTTAAAACCACATTTGAACAGATGGATCGGCACCTCAAAATAGATAAGATATACCTGGAAACCCACCGGGATATGACAGTAATTGATGAAGAGTCCCTGGTATCAATTATTGATTTTTTTAAATCAAGGGGCATCAAAACGGCTGGCGGCATTACTATTACCGTAAGTGAACCTAACAATTTTGAGACATACTGCTATACTAATGAAGAACACCGTAAAAAACTGAAACAGATTGTGGAAATGACAGCCAGACATTTTGATGAACTGATACTTGATGATTTTTTTTATACAAGCTGCAAGTGTAAAAAGTGTATAGCAGCAAAGGGGGAGAAAAGCTGGTCACAGTTCAGGATGGACCTGCTTTCTGAGGCTGCCAGAACATTAATAGTAAATCCGGCTAAAACAGTAAATCCGAAAATAAAGGTGGTGATCAAATATCCCAACTGGTATGAACATTTTCAGGGCCTTGGTTTCGACCTGGAACGGGGGCCAAAGATATTTGACGGAATATACACAGGCACTGAAACCCGGGACAGTGTTATGACAGACCAGCATTTACAGGAGTACCAGAGCTACCAGATCATACGGTATTTTGAAAATATCGCACCGGGAAAAAACGGTGGCGGCTGGGTTGATACCTATGCTTCAAACACAGCGGACAGGTACGCAGAGCAGTTATGGCTTACCCTTCTTGCAAAAGCACCTGAAATTACCATGTTTGATTATATGCAGATGGGTCTGCCTGTCACGAAACAGCTTCGCGGGGCATGGCAGGGCACTGGAACAAGTTTTGATTTTGATGACATGGTTAAACCCTACCTCGATGGTGATAAATATAAAAAAGACGCCAATATGGCCCTGGTTGCGGCAACAGCGCTTGAACAGATAGATGAAGTACTGGAATATCTCGGAACGCCTGTAGGGCTTAAAAGCTATAAACCATTTCACTCAACCGGGGATGATTTTCTCCACAATTTTATAGGTATGATCGGGATACCCATAGATCTGTATTCTGAGTTTCCTTCAGAAGACAAGGCAATACTTCTCACCGAATCAGCTAAATTTGATCCTGATATTATAAACAGGATCAAGAGGCAGTTGATGGCAGATAAAGATGTTATCATCACATCGGGACTTTTACATGCACTTGAGGGTAAAGGAATTGAGGATATTGTTGAACTCCGGCATACAGACCGGAAGGCCATGGTTAAGGACTTCAAGGCAGGGTGGGGAGATTTGATCAAAGGCGAAAAGGAGATACTCATACCTCAGATACAATATCTTACAAATGATTCCTGGGAGCAGGTTTCAGCACTTGATAACGGCCTTGGCTGGCCGATTCTTCACAGGGCAGATTATGCAGACGGCAATCTTTATGTGTTGACCACCCCTGATAATTTTGGCGATCTTTATGCTCTGCCTGAAGAGGTATTGAACAAGATAAGGGATACTCTTTCAAAAAACCATTTTGTACGCCTGCACGGTCCTGCAAGGGTATCACTCTTCCTGTATGATAATAACATCGCTGTGGTACATTCCTTCAGGGATGACCCTGTTAATATCAGGCTTATCGCATCAAAGGCAAAAAATATAAAGGATGTAGTGTCCCGGGAAACCCTCAGGGGTAAAGATATCCCCGGATTCTGGGGAAGACCGTCAACAGAAAAAAAATTTGAACTGACTGTAAAACCCCATTCCTACCGGGTTTTTAGTGTGGAATAATTTTTTTATATTTTAAATTTTCCAAACGTGCTGTTCAGTTTTTCAGCCAGGTTGTATAATTCAAGGGCGCTGACCTTGATCTCTGATGCACTGTTTGTAATATCTCCGGTCAACTGATTAACATCAGATATATCTCTGGCGATCTCACTGGAGACATTAGTACTCTGCGAAATATTATCATTGACTTCACTGATTCCCATGAAGGTCTGATTGATATTTGTAGAAATCTGACTGGTTGTCACCGACTGTTCTTCCACGGCAGAGGCAATAATTGTAACAATGTCATTTACCTCATGAATTACTTTAGAGATATCTTCAATACCGGCAATAGTACCCATTGTTGTATTTTGAATGTTTTCAATCCTGTTTTTTATCTGCTGAGTGGCTTCGGCGGTCTGTCTCGCCAGTTCTTTAATCTCATTTGCAACAACAGCGAACCCCTTGCCTGCCTCACCTGCCCGGGCAGCCTCTATTGTCGCGTTCAATGCAAGCAGGTTGGTCTGATCCGATATTTCATTTATCGTTTCAGTAACCTTTCCTATCTCCTGGGCAGCCTTACCTAACAAAGCCACATTTTCGGATGTCTCTTTTGTCCTGCTCACAGCGTCACTGGTCACAGCCCTGGCCCTTTCGGAATTCTGTGCTATCTCATTAACTGTAGCACCCATTTCCTCAACCGAACCGGCTACGAGATCCACATTTGCAGAGGCTTCTGCCATTGCTGAAGAGACAGAACCCATATTGTTGCTCATTTGCTCAGCCGCTGAGGCTACAGTATATGCCTTTTGAGACACATCATTGCTGTTATTTGACATTTTTGTGGATAAATCTAAAAGACGGTTTGAAGCCCCGGACAATAGTCTTGCATTTTCAGCGACATTTCTTATTATCTCCCGGAGTTTTTCCATAAAATTGTTGAAACAGACGGATAAAACCCCTATTTCATCTCCGCTTTCCACAGGTAGCCTGCGTGTTAGGTCTCCCTCACCCTGAGATATGACTTTTAAACCCTGAACGGCCCTGGATATAGGCTTTGTAATCTTTCTGCTGATGATTAAAGAGAGGAGGGCTCCTATATAGATCCCAGCCAGGACAACAATAATATAGGTATAGACAGCCCTCTTATAGGTATTCTGTGACTCTCTTTGTGTTTTATTAGCTAATGCAAGACTGATATCAGTAAGCCTGTCTATATAGCCCCTCATTGTTTCGAATCTGCGGTTAGCTTCTCCAAGTGAAACAGTCCTGGCCTCACTATTACTCTCCGGCCGGTTCGAATTTATACCATCAACTACCCTTTGGGAATATTCTGACCATTCTTCCCATGATTCTTCAAATTTCCTGATAATATCGATCTCTTCACTGGTTTCTGCAAGCTCTTTATATTTGTTCCATCTTGCGCGGGATTCTTCGAGGTTCTCCTTATATGCCTTTTCCAGCTTTTTAAAGATTTCAGAACCATTTTCTGCAAATAACATTGAACGTTCGGAAACAAGCATTTGCTGCAGATCACGGTCAGTCTGTAACAGGTAATTCAGACTGGACATCCTCCCTGAAAAAATATTCTGAAGGTTCTCATTAATCTTTTTTATATTCAGATAGCCCGTTACACCGATAAAGATTATAAAGATAATCATGATAGAAAATCCGATAGCAAGCTTATATTTTATTTTAAAATTATATAACTTCGACATTATCTATCTCCTTGAAATCCGATCAGGTTATTTAGTATTCAAATAAAAAATGGGAGATACAGTTATAAATCACACCTCTGGTGATACTTCAAAGCATGTATAAATACTGTTGTATGCAAAAATACAGCCAAACAAGACCTAGGAATATTATGTAATGATATTAGACAGATAACTCCAAGCTTGGGGAATAAATGGTAAAAATAATACAATCGTCTTTTAAAAGGTCAATAAATTGACATATTTTTTACGGCTCCGGCTTTGTATATAATGTCTTTTTTATAATTCCAAACTGACTATATATTTCAATATATCGTTGTTACTGATGATTCCTACCAGTTTATTTCCTTCGATAACAGGCATCCGTCTTACGCCAACCATAAGCATCATCAGGTGGCAATTATAAACGGACAGCTCAGGGGTTACAGAGATAGAAGGTTTGGTCATCACATCTTTAACCAGAATCCCGGATTCTACCGCACCTGCTTTAATAAGTGTTTCCACTACATCTTTTCTTGATATTATACCAAAGGCATCACTTGGGTTATCAGGTTTAATAATAAAACTTGAAACCTGTTTTTCTACCATCTGTTTTCCGGCTGAAATCACGGTGGTGTTTTATCAATGGTTATTACCTCCCTGTTCATCAAATCACATACCTTTACTGTTTTTTCATTCTTTCAGGTATTATTTACAGATAACCTGGTAATTATCATCCAGACAGAATGTTACTTTTTCTGATATATCTTCATTTACATCAAGAACAGATCCATCGATTTTTATCCTTGTGCCGGCATATACTGTTTTATTTACAGTAATAGAATGCGGATGGGCCTCTCTGGCTTTCTCTTTTAATAAAACCTTTTCTTTGTACTTGTTAAGTTTGGCCTCCATCTGTGCAATTTTGCGTCTTTGTATAATAAGCTTGTCAATCCTGAAACGGATACTTTTAGGAAGCCCGGACAACTCCTTGTTTGAAAACCTTGCAAGACACATATCAATTTTCGCCCTCTGACGCTTGAATTCCTCAAGGTGTTTTGCTATTTTATCCATGCGCCCTGATAATTCCGGATCAACGCCAACAATAATACTAGTCTTTACTCCTGCTATTGTGCCTATCTCATTTGCATTTATTTCCCTGAATGCGGTTACCGTACCGCCTATAATACGGCCCTTTCCGGCGGTTGCATCCAGGGAACTGCCCGTTGAAACACTGCTGTTTCTTATATCATCACGGATAGTAATATCTCCTTTTGCATGAACCTTTGCATTTTCTATAAAAAAGGCTGAAAGCTTAGCGCCTGAAAGGATATCTGCCTTGTCTCCGCCCAGTATCCCCCCGTGCACATATAACCCGGCACCGGCATCTACAGTTGCCTGTTCGATCCCTTTTCCCACATGAATTTCGCCGCTCGCGCGCACAACAAACCCCGTGCAGATCCAACCTTTTATTACAAGCGATCCGTCCATGGAAAGGTTGCCTGTGTTCATGTCTATGTCGCCGGTAACTTCATGACTCTTAAGGACTGCTATCCTGTTTCCGTCAGAAATGATAACCATTCCATCCATATCGGAGGTCATTCTCAGACCGTTATCAGACAAAACCGCGTTAGCGCCGGGAATCAGTTTTTTATCTTTTCCGGGAGAGGCTGGAATCGTTTCAGCAAAAATATTTTCGCCATCATTCCCCGTTGTAAGGGGAATTTTTTCTGCAAGGATATCGCCTTTTTTAACATTATGTATAAAGGCCTGTTCTCTGAAATCCATACGGTCTGTTCCTTTGACAACAGATCCAGCCCTTTTTTCCTGCTCAAATTTTATATCGATTATTGCATCTGTCCCATCAACAGGCGCTTTACCCTGTGCGACAATAATCTTTTTTAACGGGGAAGACTTTTTCTCAACAGACGATAAAAACTTTTCTACTTCACCAAGGCTTACTCCATATTTTATACCGGCATTGTTAATTATTTTCTTTATCAGGTCTATCGTCAGGGATTGCTTCTCTGAAGATACGGGATACAGGGTAATAGTGGCAGATAATTTATCTTCTGATATGGTTAATGGATCTTCAACAGATATAGTGTCTTTGTAATAATCAGGGTATCCGGCTGCTAAATTATCGGAAACAACGAATACAGATCCGTTATCCCTGGATATAACATTGCTGCCTGCCTTGATCTTCCTGTCACCGGGTTTAACACCTTTAATTACATCACCTGTAACGGTCTTCCCGTCTTCCTGTTTTACAGCCGGAATTTTTCTGGCAAGGATATCTCCCCCAAATACAATATCTCTTTTAACAGTAACCGGATCAAGAGTTCCATCAATTCTTTTTTTATCTGCTTCTTCCGGATTTTGATCGTTTATTTTAAATTGAAAATCTATTTTTGCATTAATGCCGTCTATTGCCGGGATAGCCTCTGCCACCCTGAAATTCTCAACCGGTTCACCCTTTTCAAGGGCTGTCTGTATCGATAGGCTGTTAATGCCGTACTTTATCCCCTTGTTTTTAAGACTCTCAGCTATGTCGTCAAATGAGAGTTTACTGTTATCCGAAATAACAGGGAACAGGGTCATTTCAACCCACATCCTGTCCTTGCTTACTTTAATATAATCAGTAACAGATATATTCTGCCATGTCCCCCTGGCAGTTCCATATACTTCAGATACAAAGCAGGTTCCATTATTCTTTATAACAACATTTTCGCCTGCTGAGAAAAGGATGTCATCGCCGGGGATAGCCGGCACATCTTCGCCAAAGATGTTTTTTCCGGGTACTCCTGGTGTAGCCGGGGTTTTTACGGCTATAATCTGGCCGGGTTTTACAATACCGGAAGCTCTCGGGTCTTTGTTTGCGGCATCCCGTCCGATTTTAAGCTCTATCTTTGCCTTTTCCCCTTTTTGAGGCGGGCATCCTTTGGCTATTGTAATATTCTTATTTGTCTTTCCTGTCTCCTGCACCTCTTTTACAGTGTTATGGATGGTATCTTGATCTATGCCGAAGATTACCCCCATACCGGTAATAGAATTTTCAATATCTTCTGCAGTAACCGGGGTCCCGGTCCCTGAGGGCGGTGTGATTACCCTTAAGATGGACGCCATTTTATCATCCATGACCTCTATCTCAAACTCCCCTGGTGAATTGATAAGAGAAATGATAAAAGCATCTCCAGATTCTTCAGACACGAAAACCTCTGAAGAGGCCACACCAAGTTGTTGAGCACCTTCAATTAGGGCGCTTTTTTTGTCTTTTGATTTAATATGAACACTGTATTTCATATTAATTATCCGTTAAAAGGTAAAAAAAATTCTATCTACCTGATATTTAATCGAAAAAAAGCCTGAATATCTTTAAAGAAAAATTTTTATGGTAAATGCCAGGGTTTAAAAAGAGATCAGATCATATATTTCCCCGCCATTTAAGCGCCATTAAAGCCCTGAATATATCCCACATGCTATCCCACTCGAAGTCGGCACCAGAAAAGTATGTGATTCACTTGCCTGATCCGTTCTTCAAGTGATCAGCTTTTTTGCATACGATATGAGCCGCAATAGTCATACCGACAGTAATACATGAATATAGAAGAGCTCCCGAAGATGATACCACCCCTCTGGATACAGTCATTACCGGAGAAAGCTCTTTGAGTATGGAGTATTCCTGGTCGATTATGCTGCTGTAATGCAGATATATCCCGTGTCTTAAAAGGATGAATAATACACAGAGAATGGTCACAGTCCAAATTCCTAATCTTATCCTTTTAAAATTTATGGATGCAATAATCCTATCAACCTGTGTAATAAGAAAACCGTTCATTGAGCTGACAAGGGTTACTGCCCAAAGCTGCTCATTATAGGATGTTGCCATTCTTGTTTGAATCAGATCTAAAAGCTCAGGCTGCATATTTT
>CAZSZQ010000009.1:30637-38111 GCA_964610475.1 uncultured Desulfatiglans sp. | reverse complement strand
TAGTCATTTGTTCCTGTAAAAATCCTCAGGTAAAATATCCATATATATAATATCAAAAACCTGAAGATTCCTTCTTATGGCTTTTCTTCTCTCTCCTATCCTTTTAAACCCTATTTTCTCGTAACAACTGATTCCTCTTTCATTAAAGGCATAAACGCGCAGCATTATGTTGAAAAGATTTAAATATTTATATGCATAATCTATTAACAAAGATAAGGCCTCTGAACCATAACCCTTATCCCAGTAATCCTTATCTCCAATTATGATCCCGATTTCAGCAGACTGATGGATATTGTCGATATCCATTAAACCACAACTGCCGATAAGTTGATCATTTTCCTTGTTGATAATGCTGTAATTGTGATTTTTACCAAGTAATGGAAGTATCTCTCTTTCCTTATCGATATTAAGGGATTGATGGGCCAATTGGGTAAAAACAGTTACTTCAAGATCATTAAGCCAGGCAGTAAATTTCTCCGCATCATTGATATCCATAGGAGCGAGGTAACATTTTTTACCTGCGAGTTTTTTAATGTACATATTATCTCCGATTTGATGAATTATTTATTTTGTAAAGGCACCATTTACTTTTTCAGCCTTTATTTAAAAGAAGTCGGGTTAAAAACCCGACCTGCGAGGCTATTCTACTTCTCAATAAGTACAAACCCGGAATATTTCGGGTCCAGGTCATTTATGCTGATCATGGCATATTCATCTGTGAACTGAGTCCATAAGACGGAGAGGATTTCTTTCAGATTATCAAGAATCCTATTGTCTGAAATCTTCGAAAGGGTGATCAGGCCATCTATAAACTTCTCCCTAAAGCCTGGCATATTATACGGAGGAGCTGTTTCTCCTTTTCTCAGGATATTAAAGGCCTTCCTTGCCTCATCAAGGGTGAGTTTCTTTAACGAGGGTTCAAGGCCGGAGAGTTTCTTGAGCCAGAATGTAAATATAACCTGATAAAATATAATGTCATTCTCATCACCGGCAAGTTGCTCCATCTCATTGTAGGGGATCACTGCCCCGAGCAGTTTATCCATAGCAATCATACTTTCCAGGAGGTGTTCTGTACGTCCTATCTCTTCAAGGGAATCAAACTCGCGGTAGGAGACCTTTTCTGATTTTCCGCTGTATAAAAGCGGTTTGGTAAGCAAAATACCCTTCAACACCCCTGCCCATTCCTCTCCCCAGAAATCATTATCAAGTCCCACCCAGTCAAACCATGATGCCTTTATCCACTTTTCCGCCTTCCATCTGAGTTCAAGGGCCTGACTGAATCCTGCCCTGAAAAGGGTAATAAGGGGGTGATTTTTTATAAAATCCATTGCAATGCCGGTATCACCGCCCGAAAGTATTTCGAGCCCTGCATTAATGTATCCCCCTGCCTTTTTGCATATCCTGACCAGGTCATCCACACTTTCAAACCTTACACCGTCCGCAGAAAATATCTGGCTGCACAGGCCTGCAAATTCGATCCTCAGCCTGTCAAGAAGAAGATAATCGTTGATGCCAGAAACAGCCGTTGAAAAGAGATTTTCACCCTGAACCGCTATGAATGGGGTTATGGGAATAAGGGCATTTGTCTCTTCATCCGGCTCATAGAGGATATAATCTGATGAACCCTTTTCAAGTTTTAATACATCCTGGTATGCATAGACTGAAACGGCCTCTTCAAATGGCAGATACCCCTCTTCTGCAAGGCGTACGCCCTTTAGCCTGTAAAGCTCTTCTTCGACCTCTGCCGGGATAGTGCCCTGCAGGCCAAGTAGCAACGCCTGAAACCTGTTGTGATCATAAAGAGCCAGATGCCTTAACAACTGTTCGATATCCTCGGCATTTTCCCTGTCGCCTATACCTATATAATACAGGTTATCAAAGGAGATAAAACCATCGGGCGGCACAAAGTCATCATCTTCCTTGACCCTGATATCAAGAATCCCTGTAAAAAACATGTGGGCAAGCAGGTTGCCGTCTTCATTGTATAGAAACTGCATGAGTCTTTCAGGGTCGGATTTTAAAAGCCGGTTAAGCCATCTGAAGGTGTCTATTTTGTTCATCCGGTCCCTGTCCCATGTCTCAATATCAAGAATATACTGCCACTGCTCTGTTGATGCCAGGGAGAGCAGGGGGTAGGAATCATCCTCTCCAACCTTTTTTAAAAGCCAGAAGAAATCGATTTTTGTCATGTTCCGGACAAGTTCAACGGCATTTTCATGATCAAGCACCATGTTAAGGGCATTGCTCCCGGACAGAGGCGCAAGTCTCCCGACTATTTCACGGCTTTCTCTTATAACATCATTTTTTCCTTTTATATAAATCACTTTGCTGCTTTTCTTTTCCATCAATGTAAAACCCGCCTATTTTTTTTAAGGGTTGTCATTTCTTGACTTGGAGTTGGAATTAACTATATGTTATATTACCTTATATCAAATATTTATGCGAGACAAGTCTTCTTATGTCTGAATTCTTATATCATCCTGTATAATGGAGAAGAAATTGATAGATCTGATAATAAAGGGCGGCATAGTAATGTATCCTATAATACTTTGCTCCATAATTGCTCTGGCGATTTTTGTAGAAAGGTTATGGATACTGAGAAAAAGTACTGTAATTCCATCAGAACTCGTAACTAATGTAGAAAACAGGTTAAATAAAAAGGACCTCGCAGGGGCTCTTGATGTTTGCGAAAAAAGTGATTCCTCCATTGCCAAAATATTTTTTGCCGGACTTAAGAACAGCGGAAAGGGCATGTGGCTTGTAAAGGAGGCAATAGAAGAAAGAGGAGGCCGTGAAAGCATTATTCTGGAAAGGAATGTCGGGATACTTTCCACCATAGCCAACATTTCTACACTACTGGGTCTTTTAGGCACTGTCTCCGGTATGATAAAGACCTTCAAGGTGGTTTCACAGGGCGGAGGAAACCCCTCTCTCCTTGCAGGGGGCATAGCAGAAGCGCTTATTACAACTTTTGCAGGGCTCTGTGTTGCAATACCTGTACTTGTAGGCTACAGGATATTAAAGGACAAGGCAGAGTCTCTTATTTTTGAGATGGAGGAAAGTTCTATTAAAATAATAGAAATGATGGAAAGTGCAAGTAACCAGGAATAAAAGATATGAGATTCAGGAAAAAAAAGGAAGACGAACCGGATATAAGCATTGCACCGCTGGTTGATATTGTATTTCTGCTCCTGATTTTTTTCATGGTGACATCCCATTATGATATTGCCGCCGGTGTTCAGATCAGGCTGCCGAAAATTACTAAAAAGGCAGTAAACCCGGATTCCGACAACAGTATTTTTATCATTTTGGATAAAGATGCAAATGCCTATATCGATGGAATAAAAATTAACATTAATGACCTTAAAATCCGTTTGAATGAAGAGTTAAAAACCAGAGGGATGCTTAATCTTATTCTCCAGGCTGATATTGATGTAAGGCATGGTAAAGTAGTCGAGATCATGGATATCGCAAAAAACGCAGGTGTTAACTCCATTGTTATTGCCGCAAGATGGCGGCCATAGGAATTCTTATAAACGGGCACCTATAAAAATCCGGAGCAAAGGCAGTTTTGACAACAGCTAAAAAAAAATTTGTTAAGGGATTATTTCTGGGCCTGTTTCTAATTATTCTTATTGTATCCTGGCTTGCATTTGGTGACAGGGGCTTCATTTATCTCTACAGGATGGAACAGGAGAGGCAGGAATATCTGGAAAGGATAAGGAGACTGGAACTTGCCAATCAGGAATTAAGGGATGAGATAAACAGGCTGCAAAACAACAGGGATTATATTGAAGAGACCGCGAGGAAAGAACTTGGTCTCTTAAAAGATAATGAAGTCATATATAAATTTGAGGATAATAAATAATACCATTTCACAACTTTATGAAGAGGCGACAATGGATATCCCGGAAAACAGCATTAGAAAAATACTTGAAAATTCCCCATCCCAGGGGACTCTCTGTGAGTTACTCACTATCATGAAGGATAATGGAAGCCTTAATCTTGTTATAAAAGAGTGTCTGAAGGCACTTATTCGTTTCCCAGGGGATCTAAAACTGAGAAAGATCCTTGCGGAGGCATATCTTGCAGACGGCCGGCTTCTTGAGGCAGAGGCCGAATTTGAAAAAGTAATAAGTGGTATAAAGATACTTGCAGGGGCATTCAAGACCCAGGCAGAAATATATGTACGGGAGAAAAGAGAAGATGCCGCAATGATAAGCCTCAAACAATATCTTTCCCTCTTCCCGGAAGATCAGGAGGCAATATCACTTCTAAATATATTAGCGGCCGCCGTGGAACTTCCTCCGGCTGAAATCATGAAGGGAAAGGACGATTTTGATATTACAGATGATCAGGAGCAGACAGAGTTTCCTGAGATTATTACCGCCTCTCTTGCAGAAACATATTTTAAACAGGGAAGGCTAAATCAAGCCAGGGAAATATATGAGAAGCTGACAGGGAAAAATCCTGAAGATACCGCATCAAGATTGAGACTTGATAAGATCTCGGCATTGATGGATCATAAAGAGACACCCGAAGCCCTCACCAAGGAAAATATTCTTCGTAATAGAAAAGAGAGAATGATATCTATCCTTGATTCCTGGCGCAGCAATGTCAGTGCATTGGCTCATAAAGAGGATTTAACTACCCGATAATTATTTTAAAGGAGAGAATATAATGGTCAGCAGGCCCGGCTTTTTTTTTAAAACTACAGGCATAGGGAGTGTGCCGTGGTTAGACTTGGATAAAACATGCCATAAAATACTGAGGCTCCTTCCTGCGTTACCCTTCTGGCCTCAGATGGTCAGACGAAGCCCATTTGAAGATATGAATGTTCAATTTACCGAAGGGCTGCCCCTTGTTAATATCAACCCGGAAACCAGGGCAATCAGTGTATCATCGGAAAACTCCGAAGAGGCGCTTGTGGAGTTCTACAGCCACTATCTTGCGGATGACCGGGATTATTTTTCAATAAGCAGAGACTATGCACCGGGGCTCTTTAGAATGATCGATCTCGTAAAAGAAAATCCCGGGAGTTATGGCGGCTACATAAAGGGTCATACAACAGGCCCTGTAACCTTTGCCGCATGTGTAAAAGACGAGGAAGGAAAATCTATTTTTGCCCATCCCGATCTTCTGGAGGCATTTACCAAGGGGCTGGCCATCAAGGCCCTCTGGCAGGTGAAGGAGCTTGAAAAGAGCGGCAAGAAAACCATCTTATTTCTGGACGAACCATATCTTGCCGGTTATGGTTCTGCCTTTTCACCTGTCGGGCGGCATGAAATACTCGCCCTGCTTAAAGAGGTTATAGATTATTTAAAGGAAAAATCCGATACCCTCGTAGGAATACACTGCTGCGGAAACACCGACTGGTCAATGATTGTAGAAGCAGGGCCGGACATCATTAACTTTGATGCCTACTCCTATCTGGATTATTTCCTGCTTTATCCCGATGATATCGCCCGTTTTATAAAAGGAGGCGGCACAATCGCATGGGGGATAGTCCACACCGGGAATAAGGCGGGGCAGGGCACACTGGATGAACTATACACCAGGCTTAATAAAGGGCTTAACGCCCTTTACAGTCTCGGGCTGGATAAGGATCTTGTTAATGCCGCATCCATTCTTACACCTGCATGCGGTATGGGAACAATGACAGAAAAGGCTTCAGATGAGGTACTCGATCTTCTTTCAAAGCTGTATGAGAGGATGAGATAAAAGAGCTAAAAGACGGGCTCGCGCAGTATGGGACGTAGAGCTGGATGAGGTATATAATATAACAGGTCAACAGAGGTTGAATTATTAAACATCTTCCTGCTTTAAACTCCCGTTCCCACGATAAGATTTCATAATTGGTTATAATATAATACATATTTGTATTACTAAATAATTAGAAAATAAAATATAATGCAGGGGTGTATTCTTTTGGCTCTCAGCGATCAAAATATTTGCCAATCTCTGCTGTGTGAAGCTAAAGACATTTCTGTGAATTGCCCAGGCTTGATACACATCGTTAATTAATTAACGTGCAAGTCCTATTCTTTCTTGAATAATTGTTTTAAGGTGCCTGCAAATATTAAAAGCCTTCTTTGCAGTTTCTTTATCAGCAGTTTCGCCCGGATACCGATACTCCACTGCATAATCATTAAGCATACGGAATTGGTCTTTATATGCCGCCAATAGTGGTTCAGCCTGTGACAAAAGATTAACAAGATAAGTCAGGTCATGAGTTTTGGAGAATTGTATTTCTGCCTCTATCAAGAGGGCTTTCAGGTATTTTTCAATACACTGTTGAGCATGAAAACAGGCTGCATCATAATTTGGATTTTTTATTGCACGCAATTCTCTTTGTGCGGAATAAAAATCACCCTCGGCTTTTGAAACCCATTCTCTGGTTATCGGATTCATAAAGCGGTACTCCATTTTGTATGATTTCACGGATAAAAGGATCTCCGAGTTCCAAACGTTCACGTATTTCTTCAGGTTTACGTACCATGACATCAACCGGAAAATCAGGTCTTGTGGCCAGCCATATTTCTGTGGCTTTTTCAGGATTTTTTCCTTTGAATGACAATATAATCAGGATATCAACGTCAGAATCAGAAGATGGTTCTCCATAGGCATAAGAGCCGAAAAGCAGTATCTTTTCAGGTTGGAACCTATGCCTGACTTCGTTAATAAACGCCTCTATTTTTTGTCTGTCAACCACCTTGATCCACCTAAATAGAAAGATGCCCGAATTGCACTTTTTCTACTAATATATCATATTGTTTATAATATAGCACATAATTACTACATAATTGGTATCAGATCTACTCGTGTGAGACTGCACTTTAAAAACCAATAAGGTTAACCATCAGCAACAGCACACAGGATGGAAAAGACCTGTGGAACATAAACCTATATCTTGGAACAATTCTTAAAAATGAAAATGAGAAATCCAAACCCGGTGCCTAACTGACCTTTATCAAAACATTTGCCGGACTCTGCCGTGTGAAGCTAAAGATATTTCTGTGAATTGTGTAGGCTTGACACCCATCACCTCTATCAGCGGAATCCCTAATTCAACAACATTGCCTCTAAAATGGGTCACCCATCTCATACTGGGGCTCAAATACCTGGTACGGTTCACCACTTACAACCATTACCAGTAATAGCGTCCCTGATAAGATAGGGAATCGCAAGTAACCCCTTGTTCGCATGAGCGGTACGGCAGTCCGGGGGGAGTGACGCCCTGTACTTCTCTATGTAATTTATTCTCCATTCTAACCTTTTGATTTGTAATTCAGCCTCTGAAATCTCTCCAAACACCTGCTCAAAACGATTTACAGCCTCCAGGCCGTATGATGGGGTTAGGTAGGTTGTAAGAGATTTATCCCCGAAAGATTCTGAACCTGGAACCCCATCGCCTATGGGTGTCACAAAAGTATCAATTTTGAACTCCGGTATCTTTTCAAAATCCCAATCCATG
>CAZSZQ010000009.1:22504-30537 GCA_964610475.1 uncultured Desulfatiglans sp. | reverse complement strand
CGAAAAGAAAAATGCAGCCACAATATCCCGCGATGGATACTCCGCGGACATATGTTGACTTAAAGGCAACAAACACGGCCATCTCTTAAGTTCAATGCGCATAACGGTCATAATGCACTCTAACGAGTTTGCAAAATATGCTTTTATTCCAGTTTAGTTATCATCTAACAGCAGTAATGGAATCCATGGCATTGCCCTTGAGGGATGTGATTGTAAGTCATTTGGTATTGTTCCGCGCATGAATTCCTTTAAATTAGAGAATCTATCTCCATCACTATCCTCTGCAGCATCATTTAAAATGGGATTCAGGCTATATTGAACCTCCCATCCATCCGGCATACCGTCGTTGTCTGTGTCTGCATCAAAAGGGTCCATACTGGAACCAGCCTCCACACGGTCAGAGATTCCATCTCCGTCGCTGTCTGTTTTTTCGCTATAGAGGTTCCAGTCGAAGAGGTTACGCTGACCGTAATCATTATTACCCACTGTTACCACACTTCCATCGGCCTTGACTCCGATGGTGTACCCCTCTCCTGCGTCTATCTGGACGATGCCGGTCCAGGAGGCTACGTCGGTCTGTCCGTAATAATTATCACCCACAGCAACGACAGTGCCGTCGGATTTGATGCCCACCGAGAAATCATCATATGCAGCCACTTGTACGATGCCGGTCCAGGAACTGACATTGGTCTCACCATGGGAATTCACACCCACGGCCATAACACTGCCGTTGGATTTGAGACCCAATGTGTAAACATCACCTGCCGCCACTTGGACGATGTTGGTCCATGAGCCGACGTCTGTCTGACCGTAAGTATTACTACCAATTGCTACCACTGTGCCGTCGGATTTGAGACCCACCATATGTCTAATACCTGCCGCTACCTGAATGATATTAGACCAGGAGGAGACATCGATATCGCCGTTTCCATAATTCCCCACAGCCACGACGGTGCGATCGGATTTAAGGCCTGCCGTGTAACCATAATCTGCCGCCACTTGTGTAATACCGGACCAGTTAGAGACGTCAGTCTGGTTGCGAGAATTATATCCCACTGCTACCACACTACCGTTTGTTTTGAGGCCCACCGTATGTAAATTAGCTGCGACAGCCTGTGTGAAGCCTGTCCAGGAGGCAACATTGGTCTGTCCGAATTCATTATCTCCCACGACTACCACTGTGCCGTCGGACTTCAAGCCCACAGTGTTGTTCTCTCCCGCGGCTATTTTTAAGATGTTGGTCCATGAGGCAACGTCGGACTGGTTGTAATAATTACTACCTACGGCCACTACGGTTCCATCGGACTTGAGACCCACCATATGGGAGTCGCCTGTAGCCACTTGGACGATATCGGTCCAGGAAGAAATAATTTCTTGATATGTAGAAGAGATACCATTTACCACGACGGTGCCGTTGGATTTGAGGCCCACTGTGTGACCATAACCTGCCACCACTTGGACAATGTTGGTCCAGGAGCCGATGTCTGTTTGGCCGTAAGTATTACTGCCAATTGCCACCACTGTGCCATTGGATTTGAGGCCAACAGTGTGACGAGAACCTGCTGCCACTTGGACGATGTCGGTCCAGGCCCCAACGTCGATTTGTCCGTATTCATTATCACCCACGGCCACTACGGTTCCGTCGAATTTGAGGCCCAACGTATGGACTCCACCTGCCGCAACCTGGACGATGCCGGTCCATGAGCTGACGTCGGTCTGGCCAAATCCATTAATACCCACAGCCACCACGGTTCCGTTGGATTTGAGACCCACCGTATAATAACTTCCTGCAGCTACTTCGACGATGCCTGTCCAGGAAGTGACGTCTGTCTGGCCGTAATAATTCAATCCCACGGCCACCACTGTACCATCGGACTTAAGTCCTGCCGTATGGGCTGCCCCCGAAGCCACCATCGGCTCTATCGCTGCAACGGTCGTGCTCCCCAACTGAAGCAACATCAGAGTGACCCACAACAAGTTACACCAAAGACAGCCAAAAAAGTTCCTCATTTTTATTCTCCAAGACATAATATAAATTGAATTCAACCTATAACAACTCAAAACATTCTAATTTATTCTTCTAGCAATAACTGAATAATCGGTGCCAAGGTTTTTGTCTTTTTATGTAGAATATACAGGCTGTGAGAATAGCCAGCAGCAACCTGAGTAGCACCGGTACCTATCTGGATAGGCGTAGAATGTAATGTTGGGTCGCCAGACTGACCGATTGAGTACGATATATTCATGATCCAAAGCGTGTTGTCCAGATCTTCGGCAAGAACATTAGTTCCAGTTAAAATCAAAATAACTCCAATAATGCAACCCAACATTCTTGAGACCAAAAGATTTCTTCTCTCTGAAAAAATAAACTTCATATCCAGACCTTTCGGCTTAAAAATAGCTATAACACATTAAAATCAGCGTATTACAAATATACTAAATTAATTTCTCAGAAAACTAATTTACCTTTGTTTCATATTCCAATCCTAACCGATGCCGTAGGGCGGGAAGACTTTTTTTGCATCCAATTTCAGGTTGTTAAAAAATGTGTTCACGATCCGTTTTATTATATCTTCACTAACCAGTGAAAGATTTGATCCAAATTGATGTGAATTAAGCAACCGGCGAAAGGCGACCTGCCCCGATGCATCAAAAAGGAAAATATGAATTGCGCCAGCCTTTCCCTCACCACCAAAAATTTCTGTGATGAGAACATAATCGCCTTTTGGATGGGTGGCCTTTATCCAGTCACTATACACAGTTATTCGTTTCCATAAATAGCGCAGTTGATTATGCCCAAGATCAGGCGCTGCAACATTTGGCTCGACCAAAGACCTCTCCAACTTGGCTGGGGTTCGAGCAGCGAACTCCCGCATTTCCATATCCGCTAAATCGTTTCGCCACTGACAGCGGCCTTGATCTGCAAAGAGCACGGGCATTACCACCACATGGCTTTTATCTAAGTTGGCCTTCATCTGTGTGAACGCCACGCGGCAGCGCTCCAACTCGCTCTCCGGTGGACTGCCAAAAGCCCTGGCAGCCGGATACAACAAAATTTTCGTACCCCCCTGTGCAGTGCAACCTACAATGCAAACCATCATCAGCAAACATACAGAGAATAATTTGAGTTTTGTTTTCATAATACATCTCCTTTCATTTAGAGGTTTTACCAAGTTTTTTTAATCAGCCACTACCTTTTAGCCATACCCATACCTATTTCTGAGACGAAGGATTTTCCAACTTGACATCCTTTTCTTTCATGTGAAGACCTTTCAGAGGAGAAAGATCAAACTTTGCATCATGCTCCTCTTCTCCTATCTGATAATGTAGAATTAGACGTTTGGGGCCAGGAGTGATCGGAAAAAACAGACTGCCCTTAGCCGCCTGACTAGCCTGAATGGTGACTGGCAATACCAAATTCCGTTTATTGAATTCGCTTTCAATTATATTGTGGCACCTGACGTTACTTACTATGTAAAATACAGTGACAACCGGTACTGCGACCAATCCTGCGGCACCCAGTACTGCGCCGGAGCTTGATGTGGTAGCCCCCCAAAAAGTTGTAGAGTTAATAAACAGGGCGCCAGAACCAAAAGCCAGGGCTCCAACGCCTGTGCCAAACGCAACAGACTTTCCAATCGGGCCGGAGGAAGATACATTTTTCCACCAGGTCTTGGTCTGTTTCTCTAATTTCCATGGGTCATTGCCTGTACTGTTGAGTCTATCCTGAAAGTCAACCAGAGTCGCTGAGATTATGGTCAAAGGAAGAGCGCCCTGGTTTGTTATTGATACTATATACTCATCCCATAATGCTTCACTCTTCCAGGACCCAGTCCCTTTGTAAATAATTACAGTATGAAGCAGGACATCAACGGGCGGCTGATTAAAATGGAGATTCATCTCTATTAGCGGCGGGGTGTCTTTTTTAGCAAGCCGGTATTTTGAAATAGCGCATCCTGATGATAATGTGATTATTGATATGATAACCGCCAATTTAATAAGTGATACTGTCCAGCTGGTGTATATAAAAGGATTGTGCCGGATTTTATTATGTAATTGAATCGTCATTTATTTTTCCTCATCTTAAGGTAAAGACTTTTTGTTATAGCTTTAACACATTACATAAATACTGATCATGCACACAGTTCGTAAACCGCTTCTATTAGAAATCTCAGAAAGAAAATCCAAAGGCTATTGAGCCTATAAAATTTATGGACCCCAAAGAGTTCTTCGAGTAGTAATCCATATGAACCGAAGGGATGATAGATATCCTTTTTGAGCCTATATTGAATCTGTAACCTATCTCAGTGTCCAGTCTGAATAGAGTCTTAGAGTCTGTTGTTGGAAACTGATCTCCATAGCTCTCTGTCCAATCATTTTGAAAGAAACCGCATGCCCCGCCTATAAATAGTTTATCCATTCTTTTTTTCCCTATGGGATAAAATCGTATACCTAAATCACCGCCTTTAAGGTCTCCATCTTCTCCAGGGTTACCAAACCATCCGGGGTGATCTTCAATCTCATAATCAGATATGATAAACCGTCCAAATAAGGATATTTTAGTGTTTTTCAGATGATGTTCGTATTCAACCGCATACTGATTAAGCTCTTTGAAATCTCCTTCCCCATACCCATAGGACAGGTTAATAGAATTATTCCCGGTTTCAGCCAGACATATTTTTGTTTCCGAAATGAAACTCTCTATAAGTATTAATAATGCAATTGTTATAATGTGTTTTTTCATGTTATTCCTCCTTTAATGTCGATTCTCCGGTTGTGTTGTTTTCCGGTGAACCAATCTGCTTTCCAGTCTTCTCAGGAGTATCAGGAACAGTTGATACTGAATCAATTTTATTGCCAAATAGAAGGTCAGCTTCTTCTGCTATCTTTTCATTGGTATCTTCATGAAATATCTTCTGATACATGTTAATCCTTTTCAGTTCTTCTTCAGTTTGTTCTCCTTTTAATGCCTTTTCTCTTTGCTGTAGATATGAATCATAATCCATTGTGCAGGGAGAGCCACTTTCAGCACTTAATGAATCATAACCCATTGGATAACGGGAGTTGCCATTAGTGCTTAATGAATCATTATCTATTGGATAATGAGTGTTACTAATCGCGTGTAACGAATAATATGCAACTGCACCAACAGTATGCCAGGAACAACTAGATATAAGTACGAACAGGATTATAATTAGGATGTAAATTATTTTTTTCATGATCACCTCCCATTGTAATGTAAGCAGGACAATCTTTAGAAATAATGTTGAAAACAAGATATTGAATTTTAAAAGAGCATCCCACTTATTACTTTTTTACGGCCGTCGTCCCGCTTACAGCGTGATTAAAAATTAGCCTAAAACTCCTTTAGATTAACAGGCTGAAATACAGACCTTCATATAAGAATGTTAATCTAATATAGTATCAAAAGAGCCACTAACCACTTCACCATTTGGGAGGACAACATCAAAACTACCCTCAATCTGCGAACCATCATAGAAGTCAATTATAACTGTCCCTTCCACAGCACTATACCCACTATCAGGAGTTTCAAAATAAGAAGGGTCACAGCCATCAATGACATAGTCACCACGAACTTCAAAATCTAAATTTTCTTCCTGAATATCTATCGTTCTATTAACTGTATTCTGTGAAAGGCTGTCCACAACCATCTCAATTACCAGTTCTCTTCCGTTAACATCTAGCCCTTCAATTGATACATCCTTCCTATCAGGTCTATCACTTAAGAACCCACAACATTCTTGAGACTCAACATTAACGCTCTGTCCACACAATTGTCCTTGAACAGACAAATATCCATTACATGAAATCTGAGAATCATCACCATTACATGCAGTTAAGGATGTTGCTAACAAAATGCTTAATAATATATCCAACAATAATCTTTTATTTTTTTTCATAATCTTCTTCTCCTTTTATTTCCGGCATTGAGCCCGAAACGTTTTGATAATCGGCTTACCTGTGATAAAGTAAGTCAAGAAAAAATACTGGCTTCTGATCCTATAATTTCAGAAAGCATATCCCAAAGACATAGATGCTCCCTTATAATGAGTATCAGGGGCGTGGCTTTTCCAGTAGTACCCGAAATGAATGGAAGGTGTGACAGCGAATCTTGTTGAACCGATATTTAATCTATAGCCGACCTCAGCATCCAGCCTGAATGCATCTCCTGAAATATGTATATTACTTTGATTATATACTTCATCTTGATAATTATCATAATGCCTCTCAGGCCAATCCGTTTCATAGAAACCAAATGCACCACCTATAAATAATCCTTTCATACTTTTTTGTCCTATGGGATAATATCTGAAACCCAAATCAAGGCCACAGATTAATCCACTTTTTCCTGCCTTGTCTAAAAAGGATGATCCTGTCTCATCCATCCTGTAATCTGCCAGGCTAAGACGACCAAATATTGATACATCAATGTCATTACTAAAAAACTCCATTTCAATAGATCCACGATGAATATGATAAACATCTCCTGCATCATACTCACATGATAAATTAAATGAACTCTCCTCGATATCGGCCTGGCATGTTTCGGAGAGGGAAAATACTAATGTTATCAAAGTGAATAATAATATAGTCAGTGTGTATTTTTTCATTTCATTACCCCCTGTCTGTTAAAGGGATATAATTAAATAAGATCGCAATGCCCAAGGTAAATGCCTTCTATTCCACATCTCCTGTTCAGTTTATCCATAACTAATTCATATCAGCCTTTCCTGCGTTTCCTCCTGATATTTATAAAAATGATTAGAACATAACCTGACAGGAAGACAAACGCTAAACCATATGCAAGGTTTATCCTGAGGGCGATCCAACATAAACCAATAATCGGCAACAGGCATATCCGTGTTATAAAACGCAGGCTGGGGTGTTTTGCGATAACGTCTGCGATAGGAGGAGAGAATTTGTAATAAACCCTGACAAACGCTTTCCCAATAAAGTTGTTTAACATGAATCTATCTCTAAACTCTCGCAGTATTATAACATGAGGTTCAATTGATGATCCGAAGGCTGCTGTTGCGATAAAACAACCACCGCCTCCACCATCGCCACTGCCTCCACTTCCGCCAGTCTCACCTCCGCCACTATCATTACCTGTGTTTAAAGGGACTGCATAATAAATTTCAATAGATTCATAATAGTCTCCGTCTACCCAAACAATGTATTCATCATTAATCTGGAGGGAAGGCTCATAGTTATCGCCATGGGGG
This sequence comes from uncultured Desulfatiglans sp., assembly GCA_964610475.1. Taxonomy (GTDB): domain Bacteria; phylum Desulfobacterota; class DSM-4660; order Desulfatiglandales; family HGW-15; genus JAAZBV01. Next base: position 23,290 of record CAZSZQ010000009.1, on the reverse strand, counting down.
ATTTGTGTGATTGTTGATCCATCATAAACGTAAATCCTACTGCCGGGGGCAAGGGACATAAACCATACCACAAGATTGTTATTACTGATCCGGGGCGACCAATCATCGTAATCGTTGTCTGTAAGCTGTATTGTAGTTGAGCCGTCATATAAATAAATCTCAGATTCACCCACCCAGACAACCTGGCCGTTATCATTGATCTGAGGCCAGCGATCGCTATAGTCATTATCTGTAAGCTGTATTGTAGTTGAGCCGTCGTATAAAAAAATCTCATCATTATAGCTGTCATTGACACGCCCCTCCCAAACAATCTGACCATTTTTATTAATCAGGGGGTTCATATCAATGGAATCGTTGTCAGTAATCTGTTTTACAGTCAAACCGTCATATAAAAAAATCTCATCGCCATTAGCATTAAGAAGTCCGAACGACATCCAGACAATCTGACCGTTATCATTGATCTGGGGGCTGCTATCCTCATAATCATTATCTGTAAGCTGTATTGTAGCTGAACCGTCGTATAAAAAAATCTCAGAGTCATTGCCGTCATACCCCGACCATACAACCTGGCCGTTATCATTGATCTGGGGGCTGCTATCCCCATAATCATTATCTGTAAGCTGTATTGTAGTTGATCCGTCGTATAAAAAAATCTCAAAGTCATTGCCGTCATTCCCGCACCAGACAACCTGGTCGTTATTATTGATCTGGGGGCTGCTATCCTCATAATCATTATCTGTAAGCTGTATTGTAGCTGAACCGTCGTATAGGAAAATTTCAGTAGTC
>CAZSZQ010000009.1:20731-22404 GCA_964610475.1 uncultured Desulfatiglans sp. | reverse complement strand
ATAATACCACGATATATAAATATTTTTTCATTATTACCCCCTGTTTAAAGCCGGGCGCTTTTCAGATATTTTATCGAGAATAAATTTTTGTTATTATTTCTTATGCCCTTCCCTGATCGAATCATGTTTGTTGTAACAGTTCTTCCCTTTTTTATGTTTTTTATCTGTATCGTGAAATTTGATTTTTGCAACCACACCGGCATGATCAGAGGGCCAGAGTCCGCTGAGGGTCATATCTTCTACCATATCACCAATAATATCAGCATGAACTTTATCGATCTTAAGATCTTTTGGATCTATGAAAATATGATCGTACCGTATGGTAAGTTCACCATCCGGGTCACTGAGATACTCATCAAAACCAAAGGTATAGCCTTCATCATATATTTTCTGCTCTTCCCAGCTGTCTTTGTATCCGAAATAGGCTTCTGCCAGCATGTAAGGCGGTACATAGGGTACCATCCCCATGCCTGGAACATCGGCTTCCCCCGGTACATGATCCGGGGAGCTGTTGAAATCGCCTACCAGTACTATAGGTTTGGTTTCATAAGAAAGGATTGTCAATAACTCATTCATCTGGGCTGACTGAAACACCCTGAAAACGCTTCCAGGTTCACTATCCATTTCCAGATGGGTATTGACAAAACGAAAAACATCGCCCTTAATGTCTACATCAACGGCAACATATCCCCTTGTGAAGGCAACGGTTGCGCCACCGATATCCATTGACAACTGATACTGGTAATTTCCTGACATCATATTGGATGCATGATGGCCTTTACGTACCAGAATAACATCATGGTCTACCAGGCGCACATCGGAAAGGTAATAAGGAGCCCCTGCATTGAGGTCCACCATCGGCAATTCTATGTCTGCATTGGTAACCGTATATGCGGTATAATGCATTCCCCGCGCCTTTAAGGCAGCATTAAGAACTTCATAAAAATCAATGACAACCGCACTGGCCTGCTCCGGGTTGCCGAAGATAAAATCGCCGGGGGTTTGTATATAATAGGTGGAAACCTCCTGCAGCCCTACAACATCCGGCTGGAAAAGCGCAATTTCATCAGCAATGGCTTCTGCCCGCTCCGGGAAGTTAGTTTCCTGCATGGTCTCAAATACCTCTTCCACCGCTGATGGAACTAAGCTGGGGTCGGTAAGCGCAGCTTCGACCACTCTAAAAATATCTCCTCCCAGATAAAGGTTACGGGTCATTGCCTTTATTTTTGGTTCTCCTGAGTAGGCCGGTGAGACGGGTGCAAGCAGAATTATGATAGTCAATAATAACCATCCCGGTTTAAATCCTGAAAACATTTTATTTATCATGATAAACCCTCCTTCTAAATGTATGGTTATTGAACAAACAAACAAAGACTATTATGTAAAAATATTTTTTCATGTGATTCCTCCCTTGATAAAATACCTTCCTTTTTCTTTGGTATTTATAAAAATATTAGGCAAAGTACATGCCAGAAAGATCAGGAAAATAATTTTCTTGAAAGGCAATATGGATATAATTTTAAAGTGTCGTTTTATTGATGTTATTTCAGTTAGTTACAAAATCACTACGACTACAAATTATCATTTAGTATAATGATGGTTCTTTTGAAATGCTCCAGGAAATTAATCTGACGCCAATTTAAGGTAGCAACCAAAATTGACAAAAAAACTTA
>CAZSZQ010000009.1:0-20631 GCA_964610475.1 uncultured Desulfatiglans sp. | reverse complement strand
GAAATGAATGCTTAGCATTTCATCTTCATCAGGCGCTTATTCAATGCCTGTCTTGATATGCCCAGGGTCATGGCAGCAATCGATTGGTTGTTTTTGGCCCGCCGCATTGCTTCTATAATGAGTTGCTGCTCGATTTCATTGAGAGTAGGTAATTGATCACAAAATGTGACTATAGGAGATATAGTTGATGAGTCTTCTTTAGACTCATTTATAATTTTATGTTGCTCTGGAGAGATATGAGACTTAAATAACTCAAGGGAGAGTATTCCGGATTTATGGTTACTTACAGCATCAAAGATCATAGACTGCAATTCTCTTATATTTCCAGGAAAGCTGTAACTCTGAAGCAGAATCAATAGCTCCTTTGGCGTTGCAGGCTTTTTCATGCCAAGCCTTTTTGAGCATTGATCCAGAAAATATTCCAGGAGCAGGTGCAGGTCTTCTTTACGATCCCGCAGCGGGGGGATATGTATATGATGGGTGCATAGTCTGTAATAGAGATCCTTGCGAAACTTGCCGGATGCCAATTGTGCCTGAAGATCCACGTTTGTTGCCACTACTACACGCGCATTGGAACGCCTTGTTAAATCAGAACCGAGAGGCAAATATTCATTCTCCTGAAGCAACCTCAGGAGTTTTACCTGTGAGGCAACGTTCAGATCTCCTATCTCATCCAGAAAGAGTGTGCCCTCGGATGCCTTTTCAATAAGACCTGCGCGCGCCTGGTCAGCACCTGTAAATGCCCCTTTTTTATGCCCGAAGAGGGTATCGGTAAAGACATTATCGTCAAGTCCTGCTACATTGACTGCTACAAATTCTCCATCGGGATAGCGGAGTCTATGGATGGCCTTTGCAATCAACTCCTTGCCTGTGCCTGTTTCGCCTGTTATCAGGATAGGGTGGGGACTTGTTGATATAGCCTCTATGTACCTGAAAATAGATTCCATGGCACTGCTGCAGGAAATGATCTCAGAAAAGACCTCAGGATGCGCAAGTTCAGGTGAAAGGACTTGAGCCTTCAAGAGCCTGTTTTCTCTCTGGAGTTCATGTATCTCTATGGCTCGTTTGACAGATGATATAAGCCGGTTTTTCTCTACTGGTTTAACCATATAATCAAAGGCTCCTGCCTTTATGCATTTGACCGCGGTCTCCACATCATCAGCCCCGGTTATCACAATGACCGGGGTCTCTGGAAAATCAGCGACTATTACAGGTAAAAGCTCATCACCTGAGATATGGGGCATTTTGAGGTCCAGTAATATTACCTCCACTTCATGCCCGGAAAGTGTGGAAAGAACGTCTCGGCTATCCTGACATCGTATGAAATTATTAATTTTTACAGTTCTCAAGGTTATTTCGAAACTATCTATGCTATGAGCTTCGTCATCTACAAGAAGAATCGGGAGTTCAGGGCAGGTATATATGTTCATATGTCACTCCATGTATTATTTTATTGATTTAACTGACATTGAAGGAGACTTCAATCCTAGGCCCTTTCCCCTCTTCAGATTCAAATCGAATTTTTCCACCGTGTTCTTCAATAATCTTTTTTGTAATAGATAGTCCTAAACCCAGACCATCTTTGTCTTGTTTTGTAGTGAAAAACGGGTCTGTTATAAATTCGAGGTTTTTTTCTGGGATGCCGATTCCTTCATCTTCAACTATAAGGGTTACACATCCGCTTATTTTATCAAAGGCTGTTGACACACAGATAGCCTGTTCCTTATCTGTCAATGCCTGACAGGCGTTCTGCACCAGATTAATAACAACCTGTTCCAGGCGCTGAAAATTTCCTTTAATCTTTTGAATATTTTCATCATAATTTACAATAAAATGTTTTGTGGATTTCTTAATCATGCTTGAAAGCAATGATAAGGATAAGTTAACAACTTTATTTAGATTAACATCATTATCGCAGCCCGTCGAATCTTTCTTAACATATTCTTTCAAATCCTGAATGATCTTAAGAATATTATTTGATCCAGCTTCAATACCTGACAGGAGGAGGGGTATCTTTTCCCTCATCACAGTATAATCCATACCCGCTAAAATGAAATCCCCATTCTCCTTGTAATAGTCATTAAGAATAGGCAATATCCCTTCCCATGCCTCGCGAAGGAGCGGAGTATTAAGCATGATAAAATTATTGGGGTTGTTGATCTCATGGGCGACTCCTGAGACCAGTGTTCCCAAAGCTACCATCTTGCTTGCCTGATAGAGCTGTTCATGATGTATTCGCGCGGCCTCTTCAGCATTTTTCCGTTCAGTAATGTCACGACCTATACAACGGAAGCCAACGGGCTCTCCCTTTGAGTTGCGTAACAAAGAGACTGATGATTCAAAATATATCAACTCGCCTGTTTTTGAAATGATTGTCCAGTCTGAGCCAAAAGTTGATTCGCCTGTTTGGTATACTTTGTTGAAGACCTGATAAACCTTTTTTACCATTTCCTCCGTCATAAATTCTCTATTATTCATTCCAAGCAATTCCTGCTCAGTGTAACCCATAAGTTTACTCAGTACGGGATTAAAAAAGATGAGATTTCCTTTAATATCGAGTTCAAAATAACCATCATCAATGTTGGTTAGTATGGTACGCAGTTTTTCCTCCGACTTAATCCTCTCCTCCTCTGCTCTTTGGCGTTCTATATTTATAGCGTGCCACAGTGAAGGCACATTGAATTCCCAATCAGGCAAGATTGCAATAATGGCCATTTCTTCCATTTGCGCAAATAGAAAAACAGGAATACTAAATTCCAGGAGATTATTTGAGTAGCCAAGGAATAATGCCACTGCCCCGCTTGTTATCAATAAAAGTGATATCCTGGTCAACCAGGTATGATAACATGTAAGATGTCTGTACTTTAAATATCCGATTATATTTGGCGTAAAATACCCGACCAGCACTATAACAAGAAAAAGGGTTTCCTCAGAAAAAAGGTTAGGCCATAAAACCCGTATGCAGATTATGATAACTATGAATGTTATGAAATCAGACCAACTGCATAATCTTGATCTTGTGAGGGTAAATAAATTATATTTTCTGGCCAGAATATCGTCTGCAAGGCCTAAGATTATTGTAGTAACAAAAAAGACTATGAAAATTTTAGGATAATCTTTGAAAGCAAAAAGCAATAAAAACGGGATTATTAACAGCCTTATAAACGTAAAGGTATTAAGCAGGGTTTTCATAATTTATGTTTTCATTTGAAGATGATTGTGATGGAATAAATAAATCTGCGAATCTTCTAAAATTTATTTTCACACTAATAATTAATTAAATTGGCCTGTTAAGTCAATATTTAATAAGTTCCACGCTTAAAGCTCTTTATTGATAGGTTAATTATACTGCATTTTTATTACCCCTGCATGCGGTATGGGTACAATGAGTGAAACGGACTCCGATAAGCTTCTGGCCTTCTTTCAAACCTTTCCAAAAGGATAAGGGCTACTATATAGGCTCGGGTTTAAAGGTTTCAGGGCCTTTAATTATCGGGCAGCCAACCTTCTCTGCAATGGTCCTGAGCATTCCATAAAATAAGAGATCATGTGCAGGGAGGAGAGAATACCAGTACAAGATACCATAAAGCCCCCTTGGCCTGAAACTTGTTCCAAAGCGAAGCTCTGATGAGTTACCATGCTGAACAATGCTTATATCAAGGATGGCCTCACCGGGGAGTTTCATCTCTGCAAGGAGGATAAGCCTTTCCGGTGGTGTCACATCAAGAACACGCCAGAAATCAAGGGCGTCTCCAACCTGCAGGTATTCAGGGTGCCTGCGGCCGCGCCTTAAACCCGCACCGCCTGCTATTGTGTCCATCCATCCCCTTATCCGCCACAGGATATCCCCGTAATAATATCCGTTGTTTCCTCCCATCCTCCTGATCACCGGCCATATCTCTTCAGGCAGGACATTCAGCCATATTCGAAATCCGCTCTGCAAAAGAGTGCCTCCGGCATAAGGCGCATCACCCTTGTGTGCCCATTCAGGGGGCTTTATTACCCCGGCATCAGTCCATCGTGTTTCAACTATTTGTAGAGAATCCTTTAATATTGCCCTGCTTATTACCTCCCTGCATGGCAGGAGTCTTTGTGGTATTAATCCCCTTATGCTATTTTCTCTTGCTACAGCCTCATTTATAGCCCCATCTAAAAGCGGGTGGGATATACTTGGAGGAACAGGCAGTACATGCCGTGCAATAAAAAATACAATCCTGTTTGCAATAGATGAATTTGCGATTATGCCGGGAGAAAAAATAATTGGCTTCCTGACCCCTTTTTCAATGGCATATATCTCAAGGAGTTTTCTGTATGTAATTACATCAGGGCCGCCAATATCAAATGAACACCCAATAGTCTCTTTTTTTTCAAGGCACCCTGCCAGGTAGTCTATTACATTTCTGATACTGATAGGCTGGATGCGGGTATCCATTATTGATGAAGGGACAATCATGACTGGCAGGCGCTCAACAAGGTAGCGCAAAATTTCAAACGAGGCGCTCCCTGAACCCAGTATAATTGCTGCAAAGAGCGAGGTCACAGGCACGGTTCCGGAAGCAAGTATCTGTGATACCTCTAACCTGCTTTTCAGATGGGGGCTTGAATCAGGCATGTCGCCTCCAATCCCGCCCAGATATATGATCCGCTTCAGACAGGAGTTTGCAGCAGCCTGTACAAAATTTGCTGCGGCTAATCTATCGGCCCTGGCAAACTCACTTTTCTGTTGGGGATTCATAGAATGCACAAGGTAATAGGCAATGTGGCAACCATCAAGGGCATCCTTAAGTGATGCAGGTTCAAGGAGATCCGCTTCAATAAGCTCAATATTGGGGTCTTCAGACCATGTGCGGTCTTTAAGTTTCTCCATTGAGCGGGCAGAGGCCCTTACCCTGTACCCGGCGGAAAGCAGACGCTCCACAAGGCGTCCTCCGACATACCCTGTGGCGCCTGTTACCAGTATGATTCTTGGTTCCTGAGTCTGAATCATAAGTTACCTTTAAAAAATTTCAGGGCAGGAAAACAGGTTCTCTCAAAATCAGATCAATTGCCTCTCTGGCAGTTTCAGCAAGGAACGGATGTGTCTCCCGTAAATTAAGCACCTGCCTTAAATGATCTGCTGTTCTTGTTATCAAAGAAGCCATATCTCCCTCGCCAATAGGTATTAGGTCGAGCAGCGTTTCCCAGGAGATGCCCTTTGACCACTGGAAAAGAGCTGCCCCGGGCCAAAAATAAACCTGCGGCAAGAGGAAGCCCCTTCTGTCCATAAGGAGCATTATATCTCCCATGCTGTCCATGAGCAAATTATATGCATCGAGCATGATATCAAGGCCATCCAGGCCAGCCAGCCTTGTTTCTACCTCCTGTTCCCTGTCCCAGACAAAAAGGGCAATCAGGCCTGCCAAAACCTCGGGAGTGGCATCCGAAAAGCCGTCATTTCTGATAGCCTCTGCAATAAGCAGGGGTTGATCAAGCCTGAGTTTGGATGCCCATATGCCATCCTGTGTGAGTCTACCCGATTCATCCGCAAAGCCGGTTTCCTTAAGAAATCTCAGATGCCGCTTGAAGCCGATCCATAGAGTATCTCCCATGCTGTCTATCATGTGGGAGACGGATTTGAAATTGCTTAATGCCTTTCTGAGGGGCTTGTTCCTGCTTACATTACATGAAGGAAGAGACGGGCAGCCTTTGCAGGGAAGAACATTTGCCTTATAATCTGTTGCTTCGAGTATTTTTCTTCCGTTTTTCTCGGTAAGATTATCCGTATCTAGAATTTCAAGCTCTTCATGTTCAAGCTCCTCCATAATTCCCTGAAGAGAAGCAACATCATTTTCATTCGGGATATCCACTACCTTGTCATATAAAAATTCTATCTTCTCAACGGATACCCTCCTTAAACGGGGTTTTCCATTTTTCATGCGGATCATTTGTCCTGTCTCAAGGGCAAAGCAGAGTATCCTGCCCCTGACGGTAAACCTTTGAACAAGGATATAATCGGCACCGTTTCTGCTTCTGAAAACCCTTCCCCTTTCAAGCATCGGTTTTAAAACACTTAAATGACTCTCACGGTCACGCCCTTTTCTTGCCTTTCTCTGCCTTTGTTTAAGGTCCGCCCTTTCATTTATAAGCTCTGATACCTCAAAAGGGTCTCTGTTGTCACACTTGCTGTCGGGTAAAAGAGCGCGCAAAGTGTTGATAATATCATTCAGATAGTTAGATACCCATGTCTCATTACCTCTCTGATGGTACTTTGCAAATGAGAGCATGAGCAGGGTCCTGACATCATCCGGACCGTGGGATAATAATAAGTTAAGAACCATTGAGAAATTTATGCGTATCTGGCTGATAAGGGGTTCAGAAGTGGAAGAGGTTAATTCATGAATAAGCTGCGGGTCCTGATGAATGCCGGGGATCACCAGTACAAACCCTATATTATCCATACCTCTTCTTCCGGCGCGACCTGTCATTTGATGGAGTTCGGTTGCTGTGAGATTCTCAAATGTGTGTCCGTTGAACTTATCGCTCTGAACAAGTACGACGGTACGCGCAGGGAAATTTACACCCGCTGCCACGGTCGAGGTGGAAAATATGGCGTCAAGATAGCCTTTGTTCATCATTTTTTCAATGAGAACCTTCCAGTAGGGTAAATGCCCTGCATGATGGGATGCTGTGAGTGTCCTCATCATGGGGCCCAGGTGCCTGTGGTTTTTAATATGGGGGTATTGAGTAAGAAAGCCTTCGATCTCCTCCTTCATTTTTGACTTCCTTTCATCCCTGAAATTAAGATGATGGCACATGGCAAGGGCATCATCGCAGTCCATCCGGGATTTTAAAAAGAAGATGGCAGGCAGTAGGTTCTGACCTCTTAAGGCTTTTATAATATTGTCATATTCAGGCCTGCCGCGCCCCCTGTTTCTGCCGTGGCCGGGTTGTGACATGACATAATTTTTTACCTTTGGATAAAGCCCCTTTTTACCGGAAAGGGGGGTTATTAGACCGTCAGGTAACAGAAACAATGTTTCAAGGGGCACAGGCCTTTCATCTGATCTTACTACACAGGCGTTTGTTTTTCTGTTTTTCATAAGCCATCCGCAAACCTCATCTGCGTTGGATACTGTGGCTGATAAGAGCAATAGCCTTACCCTTGATGGCAGATAAATGAGCACCTCCTCCCACACAACACCCCGTTCCGGATCACTCAGATAATGAGCCTCATCCAGTATCACAAGGTCGTTAGAGAGGCTTGTGCCCTCGTGCATATTGTCGTAGAGCTGGTTTCTCAATATCTCGGTTGTGCCTACAATAATCGGGGCGTCGGTATTTTCTTTCCTTTCACCAGTGAGAATCCCGCATGAAGCAGCTCCGAATTCGGTTAGAAATTCTTCATATAAGGAGTTTGAAAGGGCCTTAAGGGGTGAGGCGTACCATGTTCTCAGGTTTTTTTTAAGATTATCTTTAATAGCCTGAATGGCTATCCAGGTTTTTCCTGATCCGGTTGGCGCACTAACCAGGACATCACCCTCTTTTAATTTTTCAAGTGCTTCCAGTTGAAAGGGATCAGGTTTAAAAGGCCTGGTTTCGGGTTTGCCTATTTTACTAAAACTATTAATTAATACCGGGTCTATACGGCAGTAATCATAAAATGCACTTTCATGGATTAGCGATCTTCCTGATTTATATTTTCCTTTGAAATGCGTGGTGCGAGATATGTTTCCGGTCTTTTTATTAGCCATTATATGACCCGTAATGCACTCTTTTTGTTAAAACGACATCGTCCTAATTTTATATGTCTAGACTGGTTGACGCGGAGCGTCAAAGAGCTTGTTCCCGAGGGGCCCCACTCAAGGAACATGGTATACACACCTTTTTACTGTCCATCTCCCTTAATCTTGTCTCCATTACATTTTCACCGCATATATCGCAGGGAAAAGGCTTGAATATCCTGGCAGGTTCAGGTTCCTTTACTGTCACTTCACTGACAATGAGTATCTCGGCATCCTGCGCTTTCATGAGAAAATTTATCATCTGTTCCCGGCTTAACCCTGCCGGTATCTGCCTGTTGGTATAGCTTACCCTTACGCCCTTTCCGGTTTTTCTTGAATAGAGGGTGTATACATGCTTGCCGTAATCGTTATAGACAAGGTTTCCCTTTCCAAAGGAGCACCCTGTTACACACTGGAGCGCATCAGCACCGCAGGCATTGTTTTCAATAATTGCATCGATCTCTTCATCCTCTGCCCGCATCATCTCAAGTCTTTTCATGGCGGCCGTTGCCATACGGTAACCAATCCCAAGTCCGGGGCATTCATGTCCATGAAATTTTACTATATCCCTGTATTCCATAATGCCTAAGGTCTTAAAAAGCAGACTGTTATAAAAAGATTATTCAAAACATATCTCTACAGTAAAATCCCCGCCCTTTGTGGAGAAGGGAAGTGCGATTATGGGCTGCTTTGTAAGGTGTGATATTGTATGGTTCTTCCCTAAAACAACAGAGGGGATAGCTGCCTGCAGATTTGTCCCCTGTTTTTCGAGTTTAACCCTGGCCTGGCCTGAAATCATGTTTGTTATTTCACCAACCGCATCGCCTATCTCTGCATTTAACTCCTTTACCTCTTCGCCGAACATACCGGTTACTATGTAAAGAATACACTTCTCTGTAAAGGTAACAGATATTATTCCATTCATATCTCCTGCAAGTCCTATTACCCCGGACACATCTCCTACGGCTACATTATCCTTTTTAAGATAGGGTTTACCCTTTTCAGCATCAATCCTGGCAATAGTTTTAAGAACATGGAGGGTAGCCTCAAGAAAAGGGTTAATCAGATTTACATCCATAATGATCTCCTTGCTTTAAGAATCCATTTGCTAAAGGTAGCACAAATGCGATGGATAGCAAAATAAAAATATTATTTTTTTAACCAGGATTTTGCATTAGAAACCGTTGCAGGGTTTTTCAGGCGGCATTAAACGTCTGCTGTGAAATCCGGATTAAATTTAACGCCGTTATTATTAGCCGGCTATTTTATATTACTGCTTTTATTGACATAACACGGTGCTATTGTTAAATAGTGTTCATCTGAAAAGAGGCTATTTCCAGATGAAGCTTTGAGCTGTCAGCCAAATTTTTGTTTTTTATTTTGCCGGAAGCTGAACCCTTATTGCTGAAGGCTTTCGTACAAAAACATCGTTTATGAAAAGGCCGGGTTATAAACACTGTTTCACAAAAAATAAATAAGGAAAATTAAAATGACAATAGCATATATTGACTGTTTTTCAGGCATCAGCGGGGACATGTTTCTGGGTGCACTCCTTGATCTGGGGCTCCCCTTTGAAGAACTTAAAAAGGCGGTTGGTTCGCTTCCCTTTCACGGGTATTCTATAGATTGTAAAAAAGAGATGAAAAACGGCCTCAGCGCTACCAGATTTCTGGTTTCTATCCATGATGATCATGAACATCACCATGGACATGCCCACAGGAATCTTTTAGATATAGAGTCTATAATCAATGCCGGAGAACTCAATAACAATGTAAAGCAGAGGAGTCTTAAAATATTCAGAACAATTGCCGAGGTTGAGGGTGCCATTCATAATCATGCGCCTGAAGAGGTGCACTTTCATGAGGTTGGCGCAGTCGATTCCATTATAGATATTGTCGGCGCCGTATTCGGGGTCGATTGTCTGGGGATAACCTCCTTCAACTCCTCACATGTGCCTCTGGGATCAGGATTTACAAAAAGCGGGCATGGGACCATCCCCCTGCCTGCACCAGCTACAGTAGCCCTTTTAAAGGGGATACCCGTATATAACTCAGGTCTATCATATGAACTTGTAACCCCAACCGGTGCAGCCCTCTTAAAGGAGTTTGTAACCTCATATGAGGGATTGCCGCCCATGGTCATAAAAAATGCAGGTTACGGGGCAGGGACAAAGGACATCCCTGAAAGACCCAATCTTTTGAGGATTATAACAGGTGAAATAGCAAAAGGGAGTGATACCGACACTGTAACAGTTATAGAGGCAAATATTGATGACACTAATCCTGAATGGCTTGGCTTTCTAATGGAACGGCTTTTTAAGGAAGGGGCGCTGGATGTCATATATACTCCTGTGTACATGAAGAAAAACAGGCCGGGTATAAAAGTTGAGGTAATAGGACCGCCTGAAATAAAGGAACATCTTATCGGAGTGTTTTTCAGGGAAAGCACTACAACAGGTATCCGATTTAGATATACGCAGAGAAAAAAACTTAAAAGAGAAGAAACCACGGTTGAGAGTCCATGGGGAAGCCTTAAGGCCAAAAAGATAATACAGGCTGACGGGAGTTTTTACATCCAGCCTGAGTATGAAGCATGTAAAAAGATCGCCGATGTACAGGGCATCCCTATAAGGGATGTCTATACCCATGTGCTGTCGGTCAACAGCCGGGTATAAACGCAGGGAGAAACAAGCATCTCATGAAGAGATATGAGAAAAACAGGCCTGTCTTTTTTGGGCAGTTTAAGAACTCAGGCGCTTTAGACAAAGTTATCCTAATTCTAGCCACATGGTTCTGCACAGGGCTTATCCCGTTTGCGCCCGGCACATGGGGGAGCATACTGGCTATTCCATTTGCTGCAGGGGCATACAGTCCTGGCTTTTTGTCTTCCTGTGTTTCTCTTGCGCTGATGCTCTTCATATCCATACCTGTTTCATCCAGGGCGGCTAAAATCATAAACAGTGAAGATCCTTCATCAGTGGTCATTGATGAAGCGGCTGGTATTTTTATTACCCTGTTTTTAATCCCTCTCTCCTGGATAAGCGTAATAACAGGCTTTGTATTATTCAGGATATTTGATATATTAAAACCCTTTCCCATCGGCCTGATAGATAAAAATTTCAGAGGCGGTACAGGTATTGTGCTTGATGATGTTATGGCCGGTGTATATGCGAATGTGTGTGTAAGAATAGTCTTAATTCTTATGAATTAAGACTGGCCCAAGGCTCAGGGCGCATGGAAAAAACCCTCTTGTCGCGCCATAGCCGAAAGGCGCCCGTCCTTCGCAGTAGCTACTGCTAAGTAGGATGGAACGGCGGATGAACCCTTCTTCAAAGGACTCTCTATGGAAAAAACTCTAGCTGATCTCCTTACTGTCAAATCTCTATCCATCTCCGTAGCTGAATCATGCACAGGCGGATTGATTGGACATCTCATTACCAGCACTCCCGGGAGCTCTGCCTATTTTATGGGCGGGATAATCAGCTACAGTAACCAGGCGAAATCGGACATCCTGGGTGTATCTGCTGACACCCTTAAGCTATATGGGGCAGTAAGTGGAGAGACAGCAAGGGAGATGGCAAAGGGGGTGAAAAAAAGATTCAAATCAGATATAGGTCTTTCAGTAACAGGCATAGCAGGACCTGATGGCGGAAGCATAGAAAAGCCTGTGGGCACGGTCTTTATGGGCTTTGTATTCGATAAGGAGCCCTTTTCTATAAAATACCTGTTCAGTGGAACAAGGTCAGAAATAAAACAACAGACAGCAGAAACAGCATTAGAAAATATCAGGAGGCACTTTAATGGCGATCCGTTCATTCCTGGCGTTTGAACTTCCTCCGGCAATAAAAAACGAGGTTGCACGGATTTCAGTTGAAGTAAAAAAGACCGGTCTTGATGCAGGCTGGGTGAAACCGGATAATATCCACCTTACGATTGTATTCATGGGTGATGTGAATGAAAAGGCGATACCGGAAATAATCTCAAGCATAGATAACAGCGTCAGCAAACATAAACCCTTTAATATTACACTGGGAGGAATGGGGCTCTTCCCTGATATAAAAAGACCAAGGGTATTATGGCTTGGTCTTAATGGGGAGGTAGAAAGACTCGGAGCCCTGAGGGATGACCTGCAAAAACCTCTCGAAGCATATGGCATAGAACAGGAGAAAAGGGCATTCAGGCCCCATCTTACCCTTGGCAGATTCCGTAAACAGGTAAAGGATAGAGATACCCTGAAGAAGGTAATTGACGAATACAGGGATATTTTAGAGCCGGATGGTGTGCTGAATGAATTGATACTTTTCAAAAGCGAGCTTAAGCCGGGAGGTTCGGTTTATACAAGAATACACTCCTGGCCGCTTATTACGGGCAGGATGGAGTTATAGAAGATAAGGCAAAAAATAAGGTTTTACCCGGTTTAATCCCAATAGAGGGCTGTGAAGCGGCATTTAGCAGGGCGAGATCATGGTATCCGGACAATGACCATAACTCTAAGGTTTAGCAGGTGAATCTATTCAACGCGCGTCATTCCCCGATTTAATCGGTGAATCCAGCTGCTTTTGATTTGAAATTACTTGTCCGCCTTGGGCGGTTTTTATATGCAAGGAATGAAGGCCTGATCAGTTTGGTTTCCCATTATTTAACACTTTGAATATATATGGAGGAATAATCATGACAAAAATAGGAATTATTCGTTGTCAGGAATCAGCAACAAAATTGGAAAAAGGCAGGTGTGCGGGATGGAACTGTTTCCCGGCCATGAGGAATAAAACAGGGTATTTTGATGAATATGAAAGCATTGAACTGGTAGGATTCGATACCTGCGGGGGCTGTCCCGGAAAAAACAATGTTAAAAAAATTGTTGATATAGGGAATGCCCTGAAGGATCACGGGGCGGAGGTGATTCATCTTGGCACCTGTATGACTATGTTTTGCCCTAACAAGGATATGTTTTCCGATGCCCTTAAAGAAAAGGTCGGTATCCCTGTAAAGGATTTCACACATGGAGGGCCCGACGGGAAACGTGTTCCCACAGGAGATGATGGAAAACCAATAATGTGGGCTCCTCCGCCGATGCCGCCGGAAAAACCATAACACTCTTTTTTTAACTCGGTATGCAGGAATATATGCATAAAATTCCCGCCTATCTAAAAGCTGGTTTAATACCCGGTTAGTCCCAATTGATGATCTGGGGGAACTCGGTGGCAGTTAGACCCTTTGCCAGTGTCCTGGGAATAATCTCAGCCAGTTCCCCGGTTGTCCACCCTTCTTCATTCCTTAACACCTCTTTCACAGGCGGTGGATCAACAAATATGCCTACATGCCCCTTCCATACCTCAAAGATCTTTCCATTTATATTTCCCGCCTGCTCGCTTACAAGATAGGTCACAAGGGTTGCTATATCTTCCGGGCGGTTAGCCGCCATCAGAGGGATTTTCTCCTTTGTACCGCGCCATGCCGCGAGCGGGCGTATGGCATTGACAGTGATCCCAAACTCTGCCACGTCTCTAGCCACAGTCCTTGTTAATCCGACTATACCCTCCTTGGCGGCGCTGTAATCGGCAAAACCTCGCCAGCCGAATGCCGTGTGAGAGGCGGTGTTCACGATCCTTCCATATTTCTGTTTCTTCATATATGAGCATGCCCTGCGCAGGGTAAAAAACATGCCGTATAGGTGGGTCTTTAGCACGATATCCCAGTCTTCAAAGGGGACTTCATCGATGTCGCGCGGTTCACGAATAACACCGGCATTGTTTATCAGTATATCGATTCTGCCAAAGTGTTTTATGGCAGTATCAATTATCCTGTTAGCGCCATCCTCGGTTGCTACCGAATCATAATTTGCAACAGCAACGCCTCCGGCAGCTTTTATTTCATCCACAACCTTATCAGCAGGACCTTTTGATGCGCCAATACCGTCCGTGGAGGTCCCTATGTCATTAACTACCACCTTAGCGCCCTGCCGCGCCATTGCAATGGCATGAGCCCTGCCAATCCCGTTTCCTGAGCCTGTTACTACAGCAATTCTATCCTTCAGCATATTAATCACCATCCCTTCATTATCCCTTGTATTTTATAAAAGTCCCCTGTTTATACTCCTCAAATGCAATTTCCAGCTCCTCCTGAGTATTCATAACTACAGGGCCATACCAGGCAACAGGTTCTTCGAGCGGCTTACCAGAAATGAGCAGGAATCTAATGCCTTGTTCTTCAGTGAACACATCCATTATATCTCCATCTTCAAACAAAACAACCTCGCCATTCTGAACAGCCGGCTCCCGTTTCATATCAAAGTAATTTCTTCCTTCCACCTCGTAAGTAAAGGGGTTCTTCTCCCTGCAGAAGAATCCGGCGCCATCAATAACATAGGCAAACACCCTGTGTCCCGGTTTTGTCAGGTGTGTGAACCCTGTGTTGGCAGGAATAGAAATATCAAGGTATTCGGGCTCAATTACAATGTCATCTACAGGTCCCTTTATACCAGATATTTCACCGCAAATGATCTTTATGACTGTGCCGTTTGAAAGTTTGACCTCAGGTATCTGGTTGCTGACTATATCCCTGTATTTGGGATTTATCATCTTGTCCCTGGCAGGCAGATTGGCCCATAATTGAAATCCATGCATTCTTCCTTCTTTATCACCTTTGGGCATCTCCTGATGGATTATTCCGCTCCCCGCCGTCATCCACTGTACATCGCCCGAACCAATAACACCCTTGTTTCCAAGACTGTCACCATGCTCCACGTCTCCTGTAAGAACATAGGTAATTGTTTCAATGCCCCGGTGAGGGTGCCATGGAAAACCTTTTATAAAGTGATCAGGGTCATCTGAACGGAAGTCATCAAGCATTAAAAAGGGATCAAACATGGGCACCTGACTGTATCCAAAGGCCCTTTTTAAATGAACACCGGCCCCTTCTATTGTAGGTTTGCCTTTTAATACCTTGTTTATCTTTCTTGTAACAGCCATCTATTGATACCTCCTCTTTATCCTAGTCATTCAGTTCCCAGGCGTTATAACAGATCACCTCTGATTCAGGCCTGCGGTCACGCTGGCTGTGCTCAAGTTTTTTGTGTTTTTCACTCAAATACCTGTCATCACCCGGGTAACCAAGAGCTACCAGTGTAATTATTATATATTCACCAGAAATCTGAAAGGCTTCTTTTATCTTTATGGGGTCATATCCTGCGATTGCATGCGCATAGATGCCTTCCTTAAAGCCCTGAAGCATCAGGTTTTCTACTGCAAGCCCGCAGTCAAAAAATGCATAATCCCTGTGGTCATTCAACTGGCAGCCGAATTTAAGCTTTGTTGCAACCACAACAGCGGCCTGGCTGTGTTTAAACCAGTAGTTACCCTCTGATAATGCATTAAAGACCTTTTTCAGGGCATCATCACTTGTGGCAACCAGAAAGCGCCATGACTGATTGTTGAAACATGATGGCGCATAGGTCGCAGAGGTCATTATCCTTTTTATGACATCTTCAGGGATTTTTTTATCACTGAACGCCCTGTAAGCCCTGCGGATATTTATTTCATTTATTAATTCTGTCATAATTTCTCCTTATAAAATAGTTTAATATCAAATGCCTTCGCTATGTTACGATGACCGGCCTCATTGGGGTGGAGATGATCGCCTGTATCAAAATCAGGCAGCATTTGCCCTGGATTCGCAGGATCAGCCATTACCCTGTCAAGATCAACAACGGCATCAAACCTCCTGCTGTTTCTGATCCAGTCATTTACGGTCTGCCTGGCAGATTCACGAAATTTCTCATAGTAGAATGCGCCACAAAATGGCATGAGTGTTGCTCCATATACAAGAATGCCCTTTTCATGCGCGAGGCTTATCATACGGTCATAGGCAGCGATCAGATTTATTGCAGTCATGGCAGCATCTTCCTCTGTTTCTGCCTCGCCTATATCATTGATCCCTTCAAAGATTATAAGCCAGCTAACCCTGTTTATACCAAGCACATCCCTTTCATATCGATTAACCGCGGCCGCGCCGAGACAATCCCTTAGCACACAGTTTCCCCCAATACCCATATTTAGAACCGCAATATTTCTGGTTTTAGGGTCTTCATGAAGCCTTTTTGTGAGTTCATCAGGCCAGCGGTTCTGCCTGTTTGTCCCTGAGCCGCGACCATCCGTGATAGAATCTCCCAGGATAACAACAGCCTTTGTATCCTTTTGCGCTATCATATCTATACTGTCTATTATATACCAATGATCGGTCTTTACAGCAAAGGATAAATCAGCGGCGCAGACCTCATTCCCGGGCTGTATATAGGATGTGGTCCTTGACCCAGGATGCCCTGTTATATCCGGTGATGTATCGCCAAAATGGATAGTTATGGCAACATCCGATCGTGGCCTTAAAGGGAAAAACAAGGGGTCTGAAGTCGCAGTTGACCCTGGATCAATTGTGACATCAGTTTTACCGCCAAACCTCATAACTGTATCACTGGATGGTTCAATAGCTCCTCCTCCGGTTGAGAGGGCAATATGAGCTTCTCTAAGTGTAACAGGTGCTGTGCTGTATTCATTGGAAAAATTGACCCTTATCCTGTCTCCGCCAATGGAAACACAGACAATCTGCCTTATAGTATTGTTGCTCAACCCGGGAGCGGGCGGCATGTTTGACGGTTCAATAAGCTGCTGTGCAGCAGCCCAGGTTCCTACCCATGCTGAAGAATCTTCTTTCTGTAAGCGGCATGAACTTAAAAAGAAAGCTGATAGGACAACTATTAAAACAGGCAATACGATATTTCGGGTAGTATCAACTTTTTTATATTGCGATTTCACATCCGCCTCACAATCAAAACAGAAAGAAAGCAGCTTGTTTCTATCCTGTAATTACCTGCAGAAAATGACTTTTCTATATTTTCAGTTTCTGCACAAACTGACACTGCCAGGATTAATCCTTCCAATACCGCTATGGAAAAATTAATTTTTTAATTGATGATCGAATCTTTGCTGTCTCCTTGATATTACACTATCCTGTCCAGATCCAGCCTGAAATATTGCTTGAGATATTGCTTAAACTCATCTTCATCTTTTATTTCAGATTCCTTTGTGTCGCCGTTCTTAATAACCTTAAAGTGCTTATCTGTAAGGGTGATCCGCCCCTCCTTTGTGGGCATGGTGCACATTCGCATCATCTGAAAAAAGGAGGCAGGAAAAGTCGCAGTAAAATGGTTTGACATGACAAAATCATCAGGAGAGCATGCCTCAAATGTAAAGGCATACATGCTGTTATAATTTTCCCCTGTCTTTTTCTGGAGCAGGCAGCCGCCAAACCTTGGCTCTTTAATTATCCTGTAGATATGTGCAAACTGCTTCTGATCAATGTTTTCAATGAGCCTTAGAGGCGCCATTATGCCGTCGTTCCCAAAGCCCACGTCAACGAGCCACCTGGTTTTGCCTGTTTCCACCAGGAGCACCTGATGGGTCTTTGCAGTATAACTCACCCCATCAATAGTACATCTGGCAAGAAGGTCTTTAACCGTAAATCCCATCTTTTTAAGGACAATAGAAAAAATACCGTTCATTTCAAAACAGTATCCACCCCTCCGGTTTTTAACTATCTTATTGTAGAGGGAGGCCTCGTCAAGGAGAGGTGGTTTTTTGTAAAACACATCAAGATTTTCAAACGGGACATTCAGTGTGTGGCAGATATGAAGCTCATTTAGTGTTTCTTCTGTTAAATACCTGCTTCCTGAATAATTGATTCTTTCAAAATATGCATCCATGATAAATTTTTCATCAGTCATTTTACTCAGATTTGCCCCTTTCGCTTTATTTTAATAAAAGTATACTATCTGATTAGTCTATTCCTTTAAAAAGTTCAATCCAGTATTGCATTCCTCAATAATTTATCGGATATTGCCATTGCCATGTACAAAATAGATTCTCCTGTGTTATATTCCGCCCGTGTCGCTAGCTTATTTTTCATTTGTTATCCTCCTTTGTTTTGGATTTAAAGTATTTTTCTAACAAAGGTTTTTCAAGTGATCTATATAGTATTTGCTGTACTATTTACCAATTTGGCAGGACGGCTTTTTTAAGCTATCCTGTTTAATAAACCAGGGCATTTCAAAATGAAAGATTTTATATTAGAAATAAATAACATCACGAAAAAATTTCCCGGCGTGACCGCCCTTTCGGATATTTCCTTTAATGTTAAAAGGGGAGAAATCCACGGTATTTGCGGAGAGAACGGGGCAGGCAAGTCCACACTGGTCAAGATACTCTCAGGGGTTTATCCTGCTGATACCTATTCGGGAACCGTAAAATATGATAATCAGCCGCTCTCTTTTGATCATTCGGGTGTTAAGAATGCAATAGATAAGGGGATAGCAGTAGTATATCAGGAGCTGCTTCTTGTCCCTGAAATGACCGTGGGTGAAAATATCTTTCTGGGAAGAGAGCCCCTGACAGGCAAAGGTTCTGTAAACTGGAACAGACTCTATGCGGATACCAGGCAGATACTTGAAAAGTACAATCTTAACATACCTTTTTCAGCGAAGGTTTCATCCCTGGGTGTAGGTAAACAGCAACTGGTTGTTATTGCAAAGGCATTGTCTGAAAACGTAAAGGTGCTGATTCTGGATGAACCGACCTCTGCCCTGACCGAGACAGAAGTGGACACCCTCATGGAAATACTTAAACGGCTCAGGGATGAGGGTATTACCTGTATCTATATCACGCATAAACTTAACGAATTTTTCAGGATTACAGATACCATTACCGTATTTCGGGACGGAAAGGTTGTTGATACGGTAAAAACCGGAGACCTTACCAACGAAAAGATCATCTCTATGATGGTTGGCCGTGAAATGACTGAGCGTTATCCTGCAGATGTCAGGACTCCCGGAAATGTAGCCCTGGAGGTAAAAAACATTACTGTGCCTGATCCTGCACTGCAGCACAAAAGACTTGTTGATGATGTAAGTTTTTCAGTGCGAAAAGGCGAGATACTGGGTATTGCAGGTCTGATGGGGTCTGGCCGCACAGAACTGGTTTCCGCCATTTTTGGTGAGTACGGGAAAAATCTAGAGGGAACCATTCACATTAATGGTAAAGAGGTTTCAATCCGGTCGGCACGTGATGCCATCAATAACGGTATCAGCCTCGTGCCTGAAGACAGAAAACTGCTGGGGCTTATCCTGAGTCAATCCATATTAAAAAATATTTCACTGCCAAATATGGATCAGTTTACCGAAGGGCTGAGTGTGAACCGGCACAAGGAGTATTATGAATGCGACAAAATATCAAAAAGGTTTTCTGTAAAATGCCCTTCTGTGCACTCTATTGTGGAATCCCTGAGCGGAGGAAATCAGCAGAAGGTCGTGCTTGCCAAATGCATTATGTCAAACCCGGGGATACTCATCCTTGATGAGCCTACCCGCGGCATAGATGTAGGCGCCAAATATGAAATCTATAAACTTATGAACTCCCTCGCAGAGCAGGGGGTAGCTATAATAATGGTTTCAAGTGAACTTCCTGAGATACTGGGTATGAGCGACAGAATCCTTGTAATGCATGAAGGCAAATGCACAGGCATTATTGATAATGATGAAGGGGCAACACAGGAACTTATAATGACGCTCGCAACAGGAACAGCTGTTTTAAATTAGGTAAGGAGACAGAATGAGCAAAATTTTGGATTCCCTCCATGCAAATTTTCGCACATATTCTATGGTGATAGCCCTTGTCGTCATCTGGATATTATTTAGTATTTTAACAAACGGGGTATTCTTTGAACCCCGGAACCTCTCAAATCTTGTAAGGCAGACATCATTGATTGCAATACTTGCCATCGGGATGGTGCCGGTGATAGTGACCGGAAATATAGACCTTTCCGTCGGCTCTGTTGTGGGTTTTATAAGCATTATAGTTGCATACTGCCAGTATTTTATCTTTCCGGGTCTTCTGGGCGGGATATTCCCTTCCTTTGAAACCCAGACTACCTTTCTGGGCATACAAACCACCATGAACGGCGTTCTGTCAACGCTTTTATCCATCATCGTTGCCCTTATTGTTGGCCTTCTGGTCGGCATATGGCATGGAACGCTTATAGCATACCTTAAAATACCGGCCTTTATTGTTACCCTTGGCGGATATCTTGCATTCAGGGGCGGGGTGTTGCTGGTGAGTGGAGGAAGAACCATTAGCCCGGTTGAAAACACACTGGTTGAGATCGGCCAGGGGTATATCCCAAAGGATATAGGCCTGATAATTGCCATAATTGTTGTAGTATGCATCTTCTTCTTTATATTGTGGAACAGAAATCAAAAATTCAAATACGGATTTGAAAAATATTCGGTTTTTAGAGACCTGCTCAAGGCCACAGCGATATCAGCCATTGTACTGTTTTATGTCCTCTATATAGCAAACGGTTACGAGGGTATACAGAACCCCGTGCTTTTGATGGTTATCATTCTCATGATCTTTACATATCTTACCAACAATACATGCTTTGGCCGTTATATTTATGCATATGGAGGCAACAAGGAGGCAACAAGGCTTTCAGGCATCAACACAAGTTTGATAGTATTCAAGGTATATATCCTTATGGGTATCCTGTGCGCTGTATGCGGGGTTGTTTTGACCGGGTATGTTTCGGCAGGAACGACCTCCGGCGGCAACCTGTATGAACTTCTGACCATCGCCGCATGTGTCATTGGCGGCACCAGCCTTATGGGAGGCGAAGGAAGCGTTGCAGGAGCAGTAGTTGGAGCTCTTGTTATGGGCAGCCTTAATAACGGGATGGATCTCCTGGGCTGGACCAACTCAAAGCAGTGGATTATTCAGGGGCTTGTTCTGATAGTGGCGGTTTATATTGATGTTGTTTCAAAGAAGAAG
>CAZSZQ010000008.1:46687-51588 GCA_964610475.1 uncultured Desulfatiglans sp. | reverse complement strand
TTTTTAACAATAAAAATGTTTTCTTTTTCTCTGCGATCTTTGCGATCTCTGCGAGATATATTTTTTTTGTTTTAAATTGTTGACGACCTTAAAAGAAATACTATGATGACTGAAAAATTCCCTCATCACAAAGGAGTATGTCATGAGTTTAATATCAAGGATACAGATTAAATCTCTATTGTCCGGTGTAAACTTTGCTTTGGCGATTATGCTTATGGCAGGCATGATTATGATCTCATGCAGTAACCCGAAGGGGAAAGTTAAGGAGAAAGCAGTAGAAAAAAATCCCCTGCTCACAGAATTCGATACACCTTTTTATGTCCCGCCTTTTAACATTATAAAACCTTCACATTTTATACAGGCATTTGAAGAGGGGATGAAGCAGCAGAACGAGGCTATTGATGCAATTATTAACAATAGTGAAATGCCTGATTTTATTAATACCATCGAGGCACTGGATAAATCAGGAGAGATTCTGGATACAGTATCATTGATATTCAATGAACTAAAAACATCCGACACTAATAAAGAATTAGATGCCATAAATGAGGAGATATCACCAAGGCTGGCCCTGCATGAAAACAATATTACCTTGAATAAAAAACTCTTTGAACGGATAAAGGACGTATATGAAAAGCGTAATGACCTGAACCTGAATGATGAACAGACCTATATTCTTGAACAGCTTTATAAAGAATATATTCAGAACGGCGCCCTTTTAACCTCTCAAAAAGAGAGGGATAGATTGAAGGCAATAGATCAGGAGCTTGCTGCGCTTGCTGTTCAATTTAATCAGAACCTGCTTGTTGAGACAAACTCATATAAACTTGTGATCGAAGATCCTGGAGATCTGGAAGGGCTGCCTGATCAGGTAAGACAGGAGGCAGCTGAAGCTGCAACCCAGGCCGGGCTTACAGGTAAATGGGTATTCACAACACCCAAACCGAGTATGCTGCCTTTTTTAACATATTCACCAAAAAGAGAATTGAGGGAAAGGCTTTACAGGGCATACATCCAAAGGGGCAATAACAATAATATACACGACAACAAGGAGATTACTGCAAAGATAATAGGTCTTAGGCTGGAAAAGGCAAATCTTCTCGGATACAAGACATTCGCTGAATACAGGCTTGAAAACCGCATGGCAAAAAATGCGGAGAATGTCCACACACTGTTAAACCGTATCTGGGATTCAGCCATTACTGCAGCAAAGCAGGAACGCGATGAAATGCAGGTTATCATTGACACTGAAGGAGGAAATTTTAAGCTGGCATCATGGGACTGGTGGTATTATGCGGAAAAGCTCAGGAAGAATAAATACAATCTTGAAGACAGCGAATTAAGGCCGTATTTCGAGCTGAGTCGTGTGCGTAATGGAATGTTCCAGGTGGCAAATAAACTTTTTGGCATTTCGCTGGAGGAGAGACAGGATATCCCAAAACCTCATCAGGATGCTTTGGCATTTGAGGTTAAGGAGAGGGACGGCTCTCATCTGGCAATCCTCTATATGGATTTTTTTCCGAGGGAATCCAAGCAGCAGGGTGCATGGTGTGGAGGTTTTCAATATGAATACAAGCGGGAAGGTAAAAGGGTAACTCCGGTTATTACAACAGTATTCAATTTCACCAAATCAACCCAGGATTCTCCTGCTCTCTTAAGCCTGGAAGAGGTGGAGACCATGTATCACGAATTCGGACACGCACTTGATGCTATGATGTCAGATGTGACCTATCATATGGGATTTTATCCTTTGGACTTTGTAGAATTGCCGAGCCAGTTGATGGAACACTGGGCGGTCCATCCGGATGTACTGCCACAGTACGCAATACATTATCAGACCGGGAAACCGGTTCCCGAAGAGGTTGTGAAAAAAATAGTTAACAGCAAGTTCTTCAACAAGGGATTTGACAATGTGGAATACCTGGCTGCCAGTCTGCTGGATATGGAATACCATACTATTAAAGACCCTCAGAATCTGGATATAGTCCAATTTGAGAAAAACTATCTGGACAGTATCGGTCTTATACCTGAGATAGAACCAAGATATCACACAACCTATTTTTCTCATATCTTTAACGACTATCAGGCAGGATATTATTCATATATCTGGTCAGCCGTACTGGATAATGATGTGTTCGACGTATTCCGTGAAACAGGGATTTTTGATCAGGATACCGCCTTACGGTTAAGAAATGAGATTTTTGCCAGGAGCGGGAGCAGAGACAGCATGGAGATATTCAAGGCGTTTAGAGGCAGGGAACCGGTGATTGAGCCGCTCTTAAAGGAAAGGGGATTTTTTAGAACAGATATAAAAGGAATAAACACAGAACCGCGCGGATAAACCTGTTGACACCAGAGCAATATCTGCAATAAAATCATATTAAATATTGATGAGTTTTCCAGGTGGTATTTTAACATCCGGTTTCTATTGATGGCAATGTCAACAAAGGAGGACCACAATGCATTTCTCACAATCAGATCTATTCTGGGGTATGAACATCGATTTTGTGAAGGCTGCAACTGACCTGGCGGTTCACATTACCAGCAGGGAAGGGGATAAACTGTTTGATATCGGTGAACAGGCAGACCGGTTTTATGTCCTTTTAAAGGGCAGCGTTACCATGAAACGCGGTGACGGTAAACTCTACACAGCAGAAAATGCGGGAGAGATCTTTGGATGGTCATCCCTGATCAGACGCCTTGAATATGCTGCATCGGCTGTCTGCGACCAGACAGCTGAACTACTGTGCATCAAGAGCGAACCTTTTCTCAATCTCATAGAGAACTATCCCGGTGACAAGGCGACCCTGTTTGAAAGGCTGGCGAAAATGCTTGGCAACCAATTGCTGGGGGTTTATATAGCAGCAACCGGTTAAAGCAGGGTTTCAGTAAGAGGAGATGCCTTCCAGTGAAGGTTCTTCTCCTCCTGCAATAGGAAGGATACAATTTCTTAAGAAGTATTCGATGCCGAGCCTGTTAAAGTGCATGTGATCATAATAGAATTTTATCTCCTGCATGCACGATGCACAATTGTAATAGTCCACCCCATCCTCCTTGGCAGCAGTTTCCATTAAAAATGCATCAACCTCCTTCAGCCCCGGGAAGTCCTTCATAAGAATGGGAAGCATGACATAGGTAATGCGTGCATTATTTTTTTTTACCAGTCGATTGATGCGCTCTGCCACAGAGCCGTAGGCGGTAAAGCTCTTCTGATCATATTCCTTAAGATAGACTCTTCGCGCATCCTCCATCTTTTTTTCATCTATCCTTCGGAGTGTTCCTTTTGTAAGACCGGGGGCATCATATTGTGAGATATCCTCCCAGTCCGTGACGGTAATCGTCTTCAGATATGAAAAAAGCCTGTCCACAGGATATCG
Organism: uncultured Desulfatiglans sp.; assembly: GCA_964610475.1. Lineage (GTDB taxonomy): Bacteria > Desulfobacterota > DSM-4660 > Desulfatiglandales > HGW-15 > JAAZBV01. Next base: position 48,211 of record CAZSZQ010000008.1, on the reverse strand, counting down.
GTCACGGATAAGTTTCAGAAAGATGGACAGTTCAAAGGGTTCGTCCCTCAGAAAAAAATCATTGTTTTCATTATTGACGGAAGAATAGAATACAAAGGGATCAACAAGGTATATGATATGATCTGTTGAGTTACCCTGATTAAGAAAAAAGGATAGATGCACCTCTGCAGGCATCAGGCCGCCGCCCCCCCCCTTGGAAAGATTAGCTACCTTGCAGCCGAGTATTTTTTCTACCATTTCGTGATTCCCGTCTCTTGAAAATATTCGGCCTCTTGATGTCCCTAAAAATACAACAGGGTAATGTTCGTTTTCACCATAGGTGAGAAGGTTGGATTCCGATTCGGCATATGAGAAGTGAATATTCCTGTGACGTCCTGAAAAGCAAAACAGGAGGATTGCCATGATGCTTAAGTTAAGCATTACAAAGATCACCAGTTTAAGGAAAAAAAGCCTTGCCCTCATGTTAGTCCATCAACCTTCTTATATCAATCTATCAAAACTGGAAATAAATAAACTCCTGCTTAACGCCAAATACAGCCGAAAGAAATATTGCCCAGACGAAGAGGGTATAAATCGTCCAGCGTACAGGTAAATAAAACCGCCCAACCTGCTCATGAATCCAAGCGAACTTTTCCCTTGCCTCCACCATAAACAGGAAAAGAATCATGGCAATCATAAATACAAATGACGGAACGCTTACCACCATAATACCTGACTGTGTGAGTCCGGGTAGATTACCGATCAAAAACATCCTGCTGATAATGGTAAAGGCATCTTCTACAGAATTGGCCCTGAAGAAAATCCAGGCAAAGGATACAATAATCATCGTAATTGTTATCTGTAATATGTGATTCAGCCTTGATCCCTTATCCGGAAACAACTTACCGGCAAGCCGCTCCTGAAAACCTCCAGTGATATTTTCTATAACCAGTATTCCTCCGTGAAGCGCACCCCAGATCACAAATGTCCAGTTTGCCCCGTGCCAGAGCCCGCAGAGCAGGAAAGTGATAAATATATTGTAATGCCATCGCCACTCCTTAACCCTGTTTCCGCCCAGGGGAATATAGAGATAGTCCCTGAACCATGAGGAGAGGGAGATATGCCACCTGCGCCAGAAATCCTTGAGTGACCTTGCAAAATAAGGGTGCCTGAAATTCTCCATGAGATCATATCCCATAACCTGTGCGCTGCCCCTTGCCATATCAGTATATCCTGAAAAATCGCAATATATCTGGACAGTATAAAACAGGGTGGCGATTATGAGCGGCAGGCCCTGGTAATCGTCCACATGGTTAAATACCAGGTTGACATAGACCGCAAGATGATCGGCAATGACTATCTTTTTAAAAAGTCCCCAGAGAATGAGGCGCAGGCCATCTGTAATCTTCCGGTAATCAAAGGGATGGGGTTCTCTGAATTGAGGCATAAGCAGAGGGGCGCGGTTGATAGGCCCTGACAGCAACTGGGGCCAGAAGGCCGTGAACAGGGCAAAGATACCGATGTGACGTTCTGCCTGTACCCTGC
>CAZSZQ010000008.1:17677-46587 GCA_964610475.1 uncultured Desulfatiglans sp. | reverse complement strand
GTAGAACCGATAAGTAAAAGAACATATTCAAGTTTTGCAAAGCCATAAAAAATATAACTTGCAATAAGTAACAATATCCACCTGAACCGGTGAGGGATTACATAATAAGCCCCTGTAAGGATCATAAAAAAGATGGCAAATTGTATAGAGGTAAATAGCATGTTTGTCCGCATATACCATAATTACAAGGCCCGACTTTATTGGTCGTTTTCTCTAATGGCTGCCATTAATGTCAGGAAATTCCTTGCAGTTTTTCATGTGAAATATAAAGAGTCCCAATGATTCAGTCAAACGGAAAATGGATAAATAATGTTGTTTCCAATGAGTATACTGTATGGGTTGCCTTGTGGATTTAACAGCCTTTTATGTGCCTCTTGAGTTTAAGATACAACCAAAGGTGCCTGCCTTCAAGGCTCTTGACTGGTATATAAAAAAGATGTATGACCTCAAAATTATTGGCCAAGTGCTGAATCAGTGCTGATTTTATGATAATTCATACCATAAGATCATTCTGTTTAATTTTATAAAGGTTAATAATCGGGTAATCTAATGCTGACCGGTTTAAGAACAGAGAATTTTTTTAAATTGATTAAATCCGGTCTATTGATTGTCCTGTTAGTGCTGCTTATACCTTCGAGTATCCGGGCCAAAACTCCGGGATTCAGGACTTTTTTCGGTAGCAATATGGTTCTGCCCCAGGGCAGGCCTATTACCCTGGATGGCAACGCATCGCCAAATACTCCTCTCATTCTTGAAGTGGATAACAGACTTTACAAATTCAGCAGCGATGCGGCAGGGAAATGGAAAACGCAAATTGCATCTTTGTCCGCAGGCGGACCTTACAGAATGAGGTTGAGTGATGACAGCGGAAAAGAGACCGTACTCGATAATCTAATGGCCGGGAATATATGGCTGTGTTCAGGACAGTCAAATATGGCCTTTCCTGTAGCGGCCTCAGTTGACCAGCCGGATGAATATAAACATGGTCATCCGGCAATCCGGCTGTTTTCAGTACCTTTGAGGGCAGAAATAAATCCTCAGGAGGAGTTTATTGATCAGGTTTCCTGGCAAACTGCAACAGATGAAAATATTAAAAGCTTTTCTGCTGTATGTTATTTTTTTGGCCGGGAGATGGTAGAACAGAATGGAATTCCCATCGGGCTAATAAATGCCTCCTGGGGAGGTTCGGCCATAGAGGCCTGGATCAGCGAACAGGGTCTGGAGGGGATCAAGGATTATAACAGTAAATTAAATCAGTTGAGACAGTATCGAAGCGATAAAAGGGGCGCTGAACTTTCCTTTGCCAATGACTGGGTAAAGTGGTGGATGGCAGGCTCAGACCAGGGCGCCGTATGGGAGCAGGGTGTGCTGGATAAAACTGCTGACTGGCGTACGGCGCCTTTACAGGACTGGAAGACCTATCCGGACGAACGCCTTAAGAATCATCATGGCATGGTATGGTTTTCCAGAAGTTTCGAACTCACCTTAGAACAACAGGCAAAAGGCGCCTCCTTTGTTCTGGGGAACATTGATGAGGTTGACTCCACCTGGATCAATGGAAGGTTTGTCAACAATTCCTTTGGCTATGGAACCAGAAGAGAATACCCTCTTGAGGCTGATGTACTTAAAAAGGGTACAAACCAGATTACAGTAAATGTACTTAATACCTGGGGAGCCGGGGGCATGACAGGGCCTGCAGAAGATGTCGGCATCAGATTTGATGACGGGGAATTTTTACCTCTGGGCGCTGAATGGTACTACCGCTTTATCCCCGGTGAAACAGGGTTTCCTCCCCGCAGCCCGTGGGAAAGCGTATCCGGTGTAACAGGCATGTTCAACGGAATGATTTCACCTCTTAAGATTCTTAAACCTGAAGGGGTTATCTGGTATCAGGGCGAATCCAATACCGGATCCGGCCACTCCTATCAGGCCCTTCTCTCAGCGCTTGTCAGTGACTGGCGCAGGCATTTTGAACAAAATCTTTCCTTCATTATAGTGCAGCTGCCGAATTATGGAGAGATTGCCGCAGCCTCAGTGGAATCCGGCTGGGCAAGGGTACGCAGTGCGCAACAACAGGCTGCCCTTAAGGATGACCTGGTTGGTCTTGTAGTAACGCATGATTTAGGAGATGACAGAGATATTCACCCGAACAGGAAATGGCAGGTGGGTGTGCGTGCGGCCAGGGTGGCGCAGGCACTGTATGGAAGGGGTATTGCAGACGGTGTAATACCTGAAATCATAAGTTTGGATTCGAATAATGCTGTACTTGAATTCTCACCCCCTTTAGAGCCGACCGAAGAGGAAAAGGAAATAGCCTTTTTCAGTATTTGTTCTGATTCCGGAAAAAGTTGTGTCTTCACAAGTGCAGCTCAAACCGGCAGCAGGGTAAAGATCAGCCTGAGTACACTTCCGGATGCTGCAAAGCTGCGCTATTGCTGGTCAGATGGAGGACAATGTAATCTCAAGGCAATTAATGGTCTGCCTGTAAGCTCATTTGAATTTAACCTGAAGGATGGTTCGCTTTTGCCGGATAAGAATTAGCCTTATAACCGATCTTTATTATTTTGGATGATACTTGAAAAAATAATAAATCACATACAGCCATGAAAAGATCCCGTGAATAATTGCCCATAAAATCGATTTGTTCAATGACCATGAAATTGATATGGCCAATGCAGATCCAAATGTAATGCCTGTTTTTGTGACTTCAGTTTTAGCCGACATCATTCTCTCCTTTCTTTGATCATCCTGATATAATAGTTCGCAATCAATCTACGAAGCGGGTCATCATCCTTTACCAGTTCAATTGCCTTATCAAGATTTTTCCTTGCCAGAGTACTGCTTTTAAAACCTTCCCACTCTATCTGAGCCTTAAGAAAAAGGGCATCAGGAAATTCCGGGTTGTTTTCAATAACTTCATTAATAATTACGAGCGCCTTACTGAAATCCCCGCGTGACTTGCTGAACCTTGCATTTGCCAGATCGGCAGAATATTGTTCCCGCTGTGGTATCTTCCTGTCAGACCACCCTGACATTAAAACACTGAGTCTGTTGCCGAATTTTTCAATGATAATTGCATAAATAATGGAAAGCGGAATACAGCATAAAAGGAATATAAAAAAATGTTTAAAAGTAAATAGCTTTCCTCCACCCATTGCAGAAGAAAAAGAATATATTATTGACAGGACAGCAGTACACCATAAAAAACAATATAAAACCCTGAAAAAGAACGGATAGTCTCTGGCTTTGTTTGGTTTTATTTTAAATTTCAGCATTGGTATTTGTCTTTAAAATATTTATTATCTGTTTTTTCTCTGTTGATGCTTTTAGTGAGAAAACCCCAACCGGCTTATGGACTTAAACTTATGGCTGATGTAAAATTCAGGTAACAGCCTTAAAAATATACTTCACTTTCTTGATAATATGAAACAAATGATCAGTGTTATCCAATCAAAGTTCTTTATTCTTAAAGGACTTTTATCTGAAAAAATGGTTTTGGTAAATATTATAGTTTAAATTAAGGCTAAAAAAATTAATGCGGTCAGTCTATAACTGTAAAGGAGATTTTCCTCCGGGTGGTTCAATTCACATGGATTCTTCCAGCATGTTCATTCTTTCATATTTATAAGATGTTTAGTGTTTTATGGTCTTGTAAATATCAGTCTGTTCTGATATATTCTTCTATTTTATTTCTACAGGTCAGAAAATTGAAAAGACAGGCTGGTTTTGAACCTTCTAAAGAGGGGAGATATATAGCTTCTATAGATCTCGGTAGTCATACCGCAAGGTTTCTTATTGCCGAACTGTACAAACCGCCTTTTTTATTCAGACCGGTCGTCAGAGAACGTTTATACACCAATCTTGCAAAAGGTTTCAGCAGTGAAGGGTCCGGGTATTTCGATGCCGGTGCAATAGACAGGGCAATAAATGCTGTTGACGATTTTTCGGAGATGGCAAAGAAATACAAAGCTGGCATTATCACAGGTGCTGCAACAGGGATATTCAGAAGGGCAGAAAACGGTGATGATCTTTTAAAAAAAATAAAAGACCGCACAGGTATTGAAATAAACATAGTATCCGGAGAGGAAGAGGCTTTACTGACAGTTCAGGGAATTGTTCATGCCCTTAATTTGACCGGTTATCCTGATCTCTTTTTTGACCTTGGCGGGTCAACAACAGAAATCATCTGTAATAAAGGTGACAATAAAGATGTATTTTCTGTCCCTGTTGGGGCATTTGTTCTGACTGAAAGGTATCTCAGAAATGACCCTCCTTTAGAACAAGAAATTAATAAGATAAAACAATATGTTAAAAATAATCTCAATAGTAATGCAGCAACTTTTTCGAATACGGCTGGAAACCTTAAACTGGTAGCTTCAGGCGGAACAGTTACATCTCTTGCTTCAATGGTTATGAACCTTGAAGAAATTGATGTAACACCTGAAAGGATAAATGGTGCTGTATTGAGCCTTGATCAGATAAAATCGATTTATAACCATTTAAAACCCCTTACGTTTCAAGAACGGGTGAGAGTAAAGGGCATAGATAACGGACGGGCAAAGGTAATTCTTGCCGGTACAATTGCTGTTATATCAATCATGGAATTTTTTCATTCAGCATGTTTAACCATAAGTTATTCAGATATACTTGAAGGCTTAATAATATCTTACTTGAAGGGAGTAAAAGATGAATAAGACTAATAAGATTAGATTCGGATATACCTTTGATGATCTTATCCTTATCCCGGATGAATCAGCAATATTGCCTGATCAGGTAGATGTAAAGACCAGACTGTCTAAAAACATAACCCTTAACATACCGCTTGTAAGTGCTGCCATGGATACTGTTACGGAATCTGATACCGCCATTACTATGGCAAGACAGGGAGGTCTGGGCTTTATACACAAAAACATGAGTATAGAGCGTCAGGCCATTGAGGTTGAAAAGGTTAAAAAATCAGAGAGCGGGATGATAGTGAACCCTATCACAATAGAGCCTGACAGAAGGATCTATGAAGTTCTTGAAATAATGAACCAGTATAAAATCTCAGGGGTTCCGGTAGTAAAGGAAGGAAACCTCGTTGGTATTATTACAAACAGAGACCTCAGGTTTGCCGTTGACATGAATGCAAGGGTTTCGGATGTAATGACAAAAGACAACCTTGCTACTGCAAGGGTAGGTATTACCCTTGAGGAATCCAAGGCTATACTTCATGAAAGACGCATAGAAAAGCTTCTTGTTGTGGATGATAATGGCAGACTTCAGGGGCTTATCACAATAAAGGATATAGAAAAGATCAAAAAATATCCAAATTCATGCAAGGATAATCTCGGAAGGCTGAGGGTTGGTGCTGCTGTTGGTGTTGGCCCTGATATGCTCGAACGGGTGCAGAGGCTCATGGGTGCGGATGTTGATGTTATTGTTGTCGATACCGCTCATGGCCATTCTCTGAATGTCTTAAAGACAATAGGGAAGATAAAAAAGAAATACAGCAGCCTCGAGCTGATTGCAGGAAATGTTGCATCACCGGAAGGTACAAAGGCGCTCATAGATCAGGGGGTGGATGCTGTAAAAGTCGGTGTTGGTCCCGGTTCCATATGTACCACCAGGATAGTCGCAGGTGTCGGAGTACCCCAGATGACAGCCATAATGGAATGTTCAGAAGAGGCTGCAAAATATGGTATCCCTGTTATTGCTGACGGCGGTATAAAATATTCCGGTGATATCACAAAAGCCATTGCAGGCGGGGCCGACACTGTGATGATCGGCAGCCTCTTCGGCGGCACCGAGGAAAGCCCCGGAGAAACGATACTTTATCAGGGCAGGACCTATAAGGTCTACAGGGGTATGGGTTCCATTGAGGCCATGAAGGAAGGCAGCAAAGACCGTTATTTCCAGGCCGATGTCAAGGCAGAAAATAAGCTCGTGCCCGAAGGTGTTGTAGGAAGGGTTCCGTACAGAGGGCCGCTGGCCGCTGTTATATATCAGCTTATAGGCGGCTTGAGGTCAGGTATGGGCTATCTGGGCTGTGAAGATATTAAACAGCTTAAGGTAAAATCCAGATTTATGCAGGTAACATCTGCAGGGCTCAGGGAGGCTCATGTACATGATGTTGATATTATTAAAGAGGCTCCGAACTACAGGGTGGAGTTATGAGTAACGGCATATATGAGAGCAAGATTCTTATTCTTGACTTCGGTTCACAATATACACAGCTGATAGCAAGAAGGGTCAGAGAGGCACAGGTTTATTGCGAGATACATCCTTTTAATATCAAAATAGATAAGGTAAAGGCATTTGCCCCAAAGGGGATTATCCTTTCAGGCGGGCCGGCGGATGTGTTTACTGAGGATGCGCCGCTTTCGGATAAAAAGATACTTGATCTTGATGTTCCGCTTCTCGGCATTTGTTACGGCATGCAGTTCATGACCCAGGTTCTCGGGGGGGTAGTAGGAAGGGCGGCAGACAGGGAATATGGAAATGCCATGATTAAAATCCTGGATGACCATGATCTGTTTCAGTACTTTGATAAAGAGAGGGATGAAAAGGTATGGATGAGCCATGGAAACCGTATAGACAGGGTTCCTGATGGTTTTAAGGCAATAGCAAGCAGTGCAGGCAGTCCGGTGGCAGCCATGGCTGATTCAAAAAAGAAATTATTCGGGGTTCAGTTCCATCCTGAAGTAGCACATACACCTAATGGTTTAAAGATTCTTAATAATTTTATATTCAGAATATGCGGGTGTAAACCCTCCTGGACAATGAAATCCTTTGTTAAACAAACAGTAAAAGACCTTCAGGAAAAAATCGGAAACGAGCATGTTGTATGCGCTCTGTCGGGGGGAGTGGATTCCACTGTAACCGCAATCCTGCTTGACAGGGCAATAGGAGAGAGGCTTGTGTGTATCTTTGTGGATAATGGTCTTTTGAGAAAGAATGAAAGCCGGGAGGTGATGGAACTCTTTAAAGACAGATACAACATCAACATAAACCTTGTTGATGCCTCAGAACTATTTTTAACAAAACTCAAGGGTATTACAGATCCTGAAAAAAAGAGAAAAATTATCGGGCATGAGTTTATATCTGTCTTTGAAAAAAATTCAAAGGAACTGGGCGACATAAAATATCTTGCACAGGGCACACTCTATCCTGATGTAATAGAGAGTATTTCATTCAAGGGGCCATCAGCCACAATCAAGAGCCATCACAATGTCGGCGGGCTTCCTGAAAAGATGAATCTTAAACTTGTTGAACCTCTCAGGGAACTATTCAAAGATGAGGTGCGTCTTCTCGGAAGGGAGCTTGGCCTTTCCAGGGAGCTTGTTTTAAGACAGCCTTTTCCAGGACCGGGTCTTGCAGTAAGGATACTCGGTGAAATCACAAAGGAGAGGCTTGATATCCTGCGTGAAGCCGATGCGATATTGATAGAAGAGATCAGATCTGCGGAACTATATGAAAAGGTATGGCAGTCATTTGCCGTGCTTCTGCCTGTAAAAACAGTAGGTGTCATGGGTGATGAAAGGACCTATGAGAATGTTATTGCTGTACGGATTGTAGACAGCCTTGATGCCATGACAGCAGACTGGACACGTGTACCATATGATGTCCTTGAGAAGATATCCAACAGGATTATCAATAATGTGCGTGGTGTAAACAGAGTTGTATACGACATATCATCCAAACCGCCGAGTACCATTGAGTGGGAGTGAAAAAAGGTTAAAGGATACTATTGTCATATACAGTATGTTTTCAAAGGCGGAAATCCGTTAAATTCAACAGAACTGTAGGTGCTGGTATAGGCGCCTGTTGATAACCAGTAAAGCCTGTCACTTATAGCCAGATTCAGGGGCAGGGGGTATTTATAGTCTTCATATAATGTATCCAGACTGTCACAGGTAGGGCCTGCAAGAATTGCTTCTTCCAACTCCCCTTTTCTTCCTGAGTAGATGGGGTATTTTATGGCTTCGTCAAGTGTTTCGATAAGACCTGAAAATTTTCCAACATCCGTATAGATCCAGCGGTTTAGCGCTGTTCTGGATTTTCGTGAAATCAAAACAACCTCACTTACAAGAACACCTGCATTACCAACCAGCGACCGGCCCGGTTCCAGGATGATTTCCGGCAGTGTTTCACCAAAACTTTCTGTTAAGAAACGTGTAATTTCCTCTGCATAAAGTTTGAGTTCATTGGTTTTTGTCAGGTAATTAGCAGGAAATCCTCCCCCCAGGTTGACCATTTTTAGCTCTATTCCATCTTCTTCCATGAGCCTTTCAATAATCACCTTAACTTTGCCGATGGCGGCATCCCATGCGCCTATATCACGCTGCTGGGAACCCACATGAAAAGATACCCCGTACGGGATGAGTCCCAGACTTTTTGCCAGGATAATCAGATCCATGGCCATATCCGGCTGGCAGCCGAATTTCCTGGACAATGGCCAGTCGGCAGTAAATGTACCGTCTGTCAATATCCGGACATATATCCTTGAACCGGGGGCAGCCTTTGCAATGCTCCTTATATCTGCTTCTGAATCTGTGGCATACGTCCTGATTCCTTTGTCATAAAAATATCTGACATCTTTGCTTTTTTTGATCGTGTTGCCAAAGCAGACCCGGTCAGGACTGATACCAAGAGACAATATCCGGTCAAGTTCATAGATGGAGGCAATATCAAAATTGACATTTTTTTCTTTCAACAGGGTAAGAATTTCTATTGCCGGGTTTGCCTTTACAGCATAATAAATATTGGCATAAGGAAACAAATTCTCCAGTTCGGTAAGTTTACGCATAACTGTAGCAGTATCTATAACCAGAAAAGGGGTTTCCTTATTTTGAGAAAAGGCCATGATTTTTTCAAAGGTTTGAGGATCTATATATTCGTCAAGGTTTATAGGCATAATATCCACTCCAGAACTTTATTATGTTAATTCAAACAATCTCATCGATAATCAAAGATTCAGAAATATTATCTTTTGTAAACTCAGTTTTATATTTTTTAAAGGGATGCAATATAGGGAAAATCATATTTCAGATCAAGGAAAAAAACACAAGTTTAGAAAATAATATTATTATCGGATGACATTATATTTTTAATTAATAAAAACAATAAGATGCTAAGATAAGGCAGAAAATAATCCGGAGTAATGTTTTTTACCCCGGATTATTGATTTTTCTCAGGATGCCTTTTCCATGACTGTATCTTTGACAGGAATCTTCAGAATAAAAAGGACAATGGCGCCAAGGATGCACCAGACCGAAAGGGCATAAAACACACCCTGGTATCCGTATCCGCTATCGTACAGGCGCCCTGCAATATATGGGACAATGGCCCCCATAGTGGTGTTGAATGCAAGTGAGAGTCCTATTAAAGAGGCAAATACTTTAGTGCCGTAATAATTGCTCAGGACTGTGGCAACGCAGACAACACCTCCGCCGAACCCTATTCCGATGCATGATGCTACACATGCCAGGATGAATGGAGATACAGCCTTTACTGCCAGTATCATCCCGACGCTGAACAGGGCTACAAACCCGGCCCAGATATAACGGGGTTCAATCCTGTCGCCAAGGGCTGCAATAACCGCCTTTCCGAACAGGCTTGTTAAGGCGATAAGACTTATTGCCCATGAGGCGGCGTCCCGTGTATGGCCGATATCCATCAGATGCACAACTCCGTGGCCCAGAAACAGTATGTACCCGCAACCCATACCCATATGACAGATCATCATTATCCAGAAAGACCTGTTTAATATTACCTCACGGTATGTCCAGTTTACAGGGGTTATATAAACTCTTTTGCGATTCTTTTCTGCACCTTGCATAACATAATCTTTATTATCGATTGCAGTTCCGTCAGGTAACTGCCCGAGATCCTTTGGGTCTTCTTTTATAAAAATAAGGGAGATCAATACTGCCATGAAGGCAAGTCCTGTGATTATCAGCCATCCGTAGCGCCAGTTTTTGTTTGAAAGCGTGAGTACCTGATTTAGCAGAGGGGAGGCAATAAACCCGCCGATACCGGATGCAGAGCTGAATATGGCCAGGGCGAGGGCGCGTTTCCGGACAAACCATTTTGCTATACCTGCCTGAGCGCCGACAACACCCCCCATTGCCACACCGGCCCCTACAATTATTCCAAAGGCCAGGGCAGCGGACAACCCGCTGTTTACGACGGTCGCCATGAGAAGGGAGCCTGTACCTACAAGTATGCTTCCCAAAAACATGGTCATTCTGACTCCGTAGCGTACAACACACAGTGCCGCAAGGGGGCCGGGAAGCCCTGACATGATCGTATAGAGAGAAAAGATACCTCCCAGTGTCTGGCGGTTCAGGTTCAAATCCTGAACCATAACCGCATCAAGCACCCTGGCGCCATAAATGGGAAAGGCAAGGTTAATGCAGACAACTGCCCATAAGGCTGTCAGTAGTTTCCATCCATAGAAATTCCTTTGTGGCATGTGTGTTCTCCTTTTTTTGTCTATAAATCAGGCGGGCAGTGTTTTAGGAAATGCCCTGCCGTCCCGTAACTCTATATATTCAACCATGGCCATCTCTCCCAGCATCAGCGAAAGATTCAATGGATAAATGGGAGGATATATCTCCTCCAGTTCAAATTGTGTAAACTGATTAAGTATCTCTTCTATGTTCATTCCCGGCCTGGCCCTGATCTTTTCCAGAATACTCATCTCTCTGTTATAATGTGTCAGCATGTCACCGCCGTCTGCGAGTCCGACAGGTCTGCATTCAAAACAGGCCCCGGTCCTTGTATCTTCGCATATAAAAGTCCTTGGTCTTCTTATGAGCGTTTTGGGCAGCTCTGCCGGTATTGCTGCCACATGCCTTGGATCTGCGCCGGATGGAGCCTCCTTTAACGGGCGGAAGCCGATACCGTCATATTTTTTCATATTGGGGTCTCTTGCACTCAGGCCGGTGTAGAGGTAGAGGAAGCGGCTCTCATCCCCGTATCCGTAAAAGACCGTATCCCAGATAACGCCAACCATGTTTTTCAACAACCCGTTGCATATACGGCCTTCAAACTTTTCGCCGTTGTATGTGAATGAATCGCCTATATTGTAGCCGAAGTGGCATGGAAATCTTTCTGAGTCCCCAATAAACGATATAAGCGTGCATTTTACCTTAAATGGCATGGGTTTTGGTCTCCAGGTATAATGTTTCAATAGGCATAGTCATAAGATTGTAATTAATCAGTGTTTTCCGGTTAAGTAATAAAAATATCATATATAACCTTAAATTCCGACGCTGTCTATTTCTTAAGAAATATATCCAAACCTAATCGCACATGGGCAGATTTTTTTAAGGATTACAATTCAGGGTCTTTTTAGAGACGGGTTCTTGTCCCGCCATAGCCATAAGGCAACGGCGGATCAAATCCTTCTCTACCACTTTTTAACTGGAAATTACTGAGGCCAAGGCTGCCGGATAAGGTCGTTTCCTTGGGCACTCCTGTGTTTTCATCCCATCCCCTCACGCGGTAATATTCCCTGAGCATCTCATTAAATTTGTTTCTGTCAAGAACATTACCGTTCATGTCTACAGGTTCATCATCTGGACCTGGTACTAATAAAGGGCCCTTTGACTTAAGGGGTGTTGTAAAATTTATCTCTGGCGGAAAATCATCTGCCGGAACCTTACGCCCCTCTCTTATCTGAATAGCACGCTGTATGGTTGCCATATGTTCTGCATATATAGTAATCTCTTCTTTTGAGACCCCTGTTACCGCATTAAAATATTTTGTTTCAAGGTCAGGATCACCCATGCCGTCACCTCTGCTAAAGGTGTAGGTCAGGGGATAGGCAAAATCGCACAGGCCAAGAGAGTCTTCTATATAATTGCGGTTTTGTATTTTTACTGCTGCAAGGGCCTTCCCCTCATAGCTTGAAAAATCCCCTGCCTCTGTACTGCCCCAGAATTTTTGTGCTATTTTCCTGAATACCTCAGGGGTGATTGGATTACTCCCCGGTTTAATCCTGTTAAGCATCCAGGCTGTTTGTGCAAAGCCGGCATGCACCAGGGGACGGTTCATACGCGGCTCCATGGGGTCCAGCAGGGCATGGACAATGGATGACCTGGGCATGTTAATGTCGATTTCGCCCACTGGTTGCACCATAGGATCGAGCAGTGCTGCTGCCTCTTCAGGAAACTTTCGTACCGCTCTAATCAGCCCCTCTGCAAGGATATCCCCTACACCATCGCGAAAGGCAATGCTCTTGATGAGTTTTCCGAGAAACTCATGGGTCCCTATCCTTGAAAGCGGCAAACCAGTACTTGATTCGGTCAATATCCCTTTCAAATAACATGTGTGCAGCCAGTTTATCATATTGCGCAGTTCAAATGTGCATATGCCGTAATCATTTGCAAGGTCAGGGGCATTGAAAAATGTATCCACAGGCTCTGTTTCTCTGCCATATTGCCAGGGCAGGTAATATTCCATTGCCTGGCACCTGCGGTTTGAAATAAGATCTGAACGCCCTTCATAACAATATAGATTCCGAATGCACTCAAGGCCGCATTGATAACAGCCTCCCTTGCCGATACGCTCAAGGATATGACCTCTGCCACTCATTGTAACATCCGGCGGAATGCTCAGATCAAGGCCTTTATTAAGCTGCATTGTGTGACGGTTCAGTTCTCTGACCTCATCAGGATTAAAAACAGAAGGCCTGCCTGTACCCCTTACCACAACAGCCATAAGGTTTTTTGAGGCCATGACAGCACCGAAGCCGGCAGTTGAGGTGGACTGGTGAGAAGCAAAGATAACAGATGACCTTACCCTGTTTCCTGCTGATATGCCGGTAGTAATATAACGCGCCTTCCTGCCGTGTATTTCTGCGATACTCCCGGCCCTGCCCAGTGCGCCCTGATCCTTTAAAAAAGAGCCGTCACGCAGTTCGACATGGTCATTTTTTATAAGCAGGTATTGCGGGTGGGATGCCTTTCCCGAAATAACTATGCCGTCCCATCCTGCCTTTTTCAATTCGGCAGGGAACAGGCCTCCCAGGTTGCCATAGCAGTATTGTTCAGGGTATGTCATGGGAGATTTTGCAGCAATGGACATTCTTGTTGCACCCTGGACACCGGTTGCAACGAGGGGGCCTGTCATGATGATAAGATGATTCTCAGGATCAAATGCTCCTGTGCGAGGCAGCACCCGTTCCATGTAGAGCCTTGAGGCGATCCCCCTGCCTCCAATGTAATCCTCTGTATATGGCTTTGTATCGATCTGACAGACCTGTAAAGTACTCAGATTTACATCAAGTATCTTTCCTGTCCAGCCGTACATGCCTGACTCCTCCTTTTTTGCATTGAAAAAGGAAAAAGTTAATAAAAGATATGAAAAAAGAGGTGTACATAATTTAACAGCTATCTTTTTAATATTGTCTGTGAATATATTAATTGTCTATAATCTGTCAATTTTATATTAAAGGAAAAAGAGAGATACTAATGGACAGAATGAATGAGCAGGAACGTTTTTTAAGGACCTTGCAGGGTGATGAAACAGACCGTTTTCCATTCTTTGACCTTGAGCCGGATGAAGAAACAGTGGAGCAATGGGTCAAAGAGGGGCTATCACAAAAGATAACAGCAGCCCAGTCTTTTGGTCTTGAGACCCATTATTCTGTGGGGCTTATGCTGCGAAGCGCGCCATTCTTCAGAATGGCCCCTGATCTATTGTCTGATCCGTCAGCCTTTTACAGACACTATGATCCTGATGACCCTGCCAGATATGAAAAAGACTTTGTTAAGCGGGCAGAAAGGCTGCGAAAAGAGGGCAGGGTAATCTACGTAGATGCATCAGGAGGCGGGCTTCTGCAGATGCTTGGAGTTGGAGACTGGAAATCACTTACGGCTGCCTGTGATGCCCTGGTCAACGAACCTAAGCGGATCGAAGACCTTTTAAACCGCACAACCGGTTTTTATTGCACCTGCCTCGAACGCGTGCTCTCGCAGGTTCATGTAGATTATGCCTCCTTTTATGAACCGATAGCCTCTAACCATGGTCCAGTAATCTCTCCTGAAATGTTCAAGCGTTATGCAATACCAGAATATAAAAAAGTCATGGCAATACTTGATAAATACAATGTCCCGCTTCGCATTTTCTGCTCCACCGGAGGCGACCTGACCAGTGTCCTTGATCTTCTTGTGAATACAGGCATCAATGTCCTATGGATCAGTAACATCGTTGATGCAAGTATGGATTACAGGGCCCTCCGCCGTTACTTCGGTGATAATATTGGATTGATTGGAGGGATTAAAACAGAGTCATTATTGAAAAATGAAAATATCCTCAGGCAGGAAATCGAGAACACTGTTTTACCCCTTCTTGAAAAGGGGCGTTACATACCATGCCTGGATGACAGGCCAAGGGTGAATGTATCTTTTTCGAAATACAGTTTTTACCGGCAGATCCTTTCAGAGATCGCCTTATTTAATAAACATGATTAAAAACATAGAATCATCCGCTTCAGGGTATTGCAGATCATGCGGAAAAACACATTTCATTGGACAGGGGAGGGCAAGAGAGTATTGTCTTGATTTGATGGAACGGCTTGAAAATATGGGGCGTATTGATTTTGAAGTTTCCGTGCATGATGCAAACCCCAGCTTATCCCTTGATTACATAAAAGGTGAGGCCATGGGGCAGATGTTCGGGGTGCTGGAGTGCCTGGACAAAGACAAAAACACAGTCATATTAAAGGCATTTTCGGGTCAATATAATGGGATATGGGATGTGGAAGGATGGGCGCCTCCGCTCCTTGATACAAAAAAATTTTATTCTTTAGCAGGTGATGCAGATGTACAGATTAAAGATATGGGAAAGATGATAGACAGGTTATCTGACGGCAATGAAAGAAAGGAATTGATACAGAAGCGTAAAAAAATATCTCGGAGTCTAATGAAAGAGATTCATGGCCTTTATCGTGTACATAATTTCCGGCCTAAGGTCATGACCCTGTTTGAACTTTTCGTTAAAGGGATACCCACAGGCGCAGGGGACTGTTGTGCGCCCAAATTACTTAATGCAGCAGCAAAACAGGGATTAAAACCATTATCCCTTGCAGAAATCTTCTGGGGCAGACAAAACCGTTCAGGTACACGCGAGCATGGGAAATTTTATACCCCATGTAAAGAAAAGTGCGGGCCTATCCTGGGATTTATGCTGTGTGGCATAGATTGTTAAAGGGGTTTTAAAGGATGTTTGAAATAGAAATATTATATAAGGATTCTTCTATTGTAGTCGTTAATAAGCCGGATGGTCTTTTATCTGTTCCAGGTAAAGGGCCTGACAAAAAGGATTGTCTGGCGAACCGGATAAGAGAAATGTTCCCTGGCTGTATCCCTCAGCCTTCTGTTCATCGCCTTGACATGGATACATCAGGTCTAATGGTGTTTGCACTCACAAAAGCTGCACACAGAGATCTCTCCATCCAGTTTCAGGACCGTAAGGTAAATAAACAATATATTGCCCTGCTGGAAGGTATTGTCAAGGAGGAGCATGGTGAAATCAAACTTCCATTCAGGGTAGATATCAATAACAGGCCTTTTCAGATATATGACCCTGTTCACGGCAGGATGGGCATAACACTATGGGAAAAAAAAGAGATTTTTAATCAAAGGACAAAAATCCTCTTTACGCCTAAAACAGGCAGGACGCATCAACTCAGGCTTCATGCATCGCACCCCATGGGTTTAGGGTGCCCCATTGTTGGTGACAGACTATACGGGCAAGTAAAACCAGGCGAACGTTTCCACCTGCATGCTTGTAACCTGAGCTTTAGGCATCCTGAAACCGGTAAGGTAGTATCATTTGAGAACCAGCCATGGTTTTGAATGAGAAAATATGACACATGGATATTGAATAATGTCTACTTTAACATATGACGTCTAAAATTACATACAGTATATGCATGCTTTGCAGGATATACTGTTATCATCAACCTTTCTTTTTTTTGACTGCATTTTTTAAAATTTATCAGAATGAATAACAGACAGATCCTTTGCTGGCACTGTTTTTCATACAGCTGACTGAAAAACCCTGTTTAATTAACAATGAAGATTTATCATAATTTTTTAAAAAATTTCTTAAAGGGTATTTTAATTGCATCTATTATCTCATTGCAATAAATACTCAAGACAAAAACCTATACAATAAGAAAAATATGCTTCTGATATAGAACAAAATATGTAATGGAGGATATAAAAAATGCGGGCATCAACACTCAGGTTTTTCCTGGTTATATTATTTTTGATGAGTCTTTGTGTTATACTTTCATGTAATTCTGATGGAACCGGTACAGAAGCTGAAGAAATTACAGTATCTGATCTTACAAATCATACGGATGACATTGCAGATGATACTGATGATATTGCAGACGATACAGACCCGGACCCCTCCTCTGATCCGCTTGAAACCGGGGCCATTATAATAAATCATGCCAGTACAGATCTATCCTCAATCCCGCTGGAATGGATAGAAGAGGCCAAGGATGAGCTTCACATTGCATATGGCCACACTTCTCATGGCAGTCAGATCACTACCGGGATGACAGGGTTAACAGGTTTTGCCAGCGCCCCTTATGGCGGATCAACCTATACATGGAACAATGGAGGAGTAAACGGTGCGCTCGATCTGCGTGACACCCCATTTTCAGGAGCAAGCGACCTGGGTAATCCGAATCGCACCGCCTGGGCTAATGCGACACGAAGTTATCTTAATTCTCACCCTGAAATCAATGTAATAATATGGTCATGGTGCGGGCAGGCCGATGCAACAGAAGAGGAGATTGATCTGTATCTTGACCTCATGAATGACCTTGAGACCGATTATCCTGATGTAATGTTTGTGTATATGACAGGCCATACTAATGGATCGGGTCTGGATGGTAACCTTCACCAGCGGAACCGGCAGATCCGTGATTATTGTGAAGCAAATGGAAAAATATTGTATGACTTTGAAGATATAGAGAGCTATAATCCTGATGGTGAATACTTTGGAGACCTTGATGTTACTGACAGTTGTAATTATAATGGCGGTAACTGGGCCATAGAGTGGCAGAATTCACATACAGAAGGGGTTGACTGGTATGACTGTTCGTCTGCCCACAGTGAACCTTTAAACGCCAACCTAAAGGCATATGCGGCCTGGTGGCTGTGGGCCAGACTTGCAGGCTGGGACGGAGATTAATAAGGAAACAATAAAATACAAAAGGAGGCAATATGAAAAACATTAATCTTTCAGTTATTCTGTTTCTGTTATTTATAAGTTCTTTTTTTTCATTTTACGTTTTTGCAGAAAACGACATTGAAAAATACCTTGGTAAACGCACATCATGCCTGCAGACTATAAATATTTACACTTCATATGTTCTGGATGACCAGACTATACTTTTTGAGACTGAAAATGGGGCGGTATATATAAACCGCCTGCCGGCCCCATGTCATGGGCTTAAGGTTGCAGACGGCTATTCCTATAACACAACCATAAACCAGCTCTGCAAGCATGATATAATAAGGGTACTCGAATACTCCTACGGCGCTACAAGCAGTTGCGGTCTTGGAGAGTTCATTGAAATGAAAGGTGTAAAAAACAACCGGAATGCAAGAAAAATCCTGAAGGATGAAGGCATCCTGGAAATTCTGATTAAGGAAGACGCTTTCAAGGCCAAAAGCGTGGATGAACAGTGAGTGGGTGGCGGGACAGCATTCTTTAGCGTTCTACAACAACACTATTAATCCCCTTTAGTTCCAGATCAATTTTTTGTTCCTGAGCCTGTTCCTGCTTATAAAATGCCCCTGTATAGAGTCGATATTTGTTTTCAGCATCACTGATGGAGTAGACGCTATTCCCCATTTCTTCCAGGCGGGCTTTCTGTTTATCCATAGCTTCTTTTGAATTAAAAGCTCCTATAAGGTTGGCATATTTGGTAAGCCTGGATTCTGCGTCCTGCATTTTCCAGTCCTTTATAAATTGATCGGCTTCTTGCCTGGTCTGAAAACAACCGGCGAAAAGCCTGTACCATATCCCTTTTTCTCCCAGATCCTTTTTTATCCAGAAGGATGTTACACCCTTTTTTGTATAATCTGATGATAATTCTTTAACACTCGTAATAGAGTTATATGATCCAAGATATATGGAATAAGGGTATGAGATAAATTTTATGGCAGTTACATCAGTGGGCGTATCAGCGTTTTTTTCTAAAACAATGGCTACAGAGTTTATCTCATTTTCCTCTTCTTTTAGTATATCGTCCTGACCCTGTATCTCTTCGGATTCAAGAAGATTTTCTTTTAATGAAGGGGCTACTATCTCCTTTGATACAGAATTTTTTACAACAGCTGTTTTTTTTATGGAAAAAGGTTTGGAAACAGCGGGTATGGATACTTGTTTTTGAGAAAATAGCGGTATACCTTCTAAATCGATAATTTTTCCGATAAATATAGACAGTATGACTACAAGTATAATTAATATTGTAAATATCAAAGGATTTGTACCCTTTTTGACCTTTTCCCAGATATTTGTTTTACTGAACATCTGCGGCCTCTTCTGAGCACCGGCTTGAATAGCTGCTTTGCTGACATCTTCAGAAGTTTGAACTTCATCTTTTATGGATTTAACATTTGTAATTACAGGCTTATTTCCAGGAGTCTGTAAAGATGGAGTTGACTTTTTAATTACTGGTTTTTCAGGTGAAATTCTTTTCTGTACTGTCTTAACAGAAGGAGTATCCGGAGTTAATTTTTTTTTATTTGTATTAAGAGTTTTAGCTGGAGTTATCCCTTTATTTACCGGCTTTCCCGGAGTGATTTTCTGCTGATTTGATTTTGAAGGCGGTGTGTCCTGAATTGATCGTTTTTTTGAGGGTACAGAGGGTTCATCTGTTTTCTTCGAAGCAAACAGATCATCGAACAGATCTTCCACCGTGTCGGTTAAAGATTTATCTTCTGGCGTTGAATATATATCTTTATCATCCATTTTAGGCCTATGCCATAATTCATCAGACAGGTATTATATTATAATCCAGGATACATTGTATACATATCTTTTTTTAATACACTCCCCCCTTTTCATCCACCATAGGGACAAAGGAAACTGGTAAAACCTTCTTTTTCTGCAGTTTTCCATCTGTTTTAACCAGATAAACAAGCTCCTGCACATATTTTTCTCCTACCGGAATGATCATTCTTCCCCCTTCTGCCAGCTGTTCTTCAAGGGGTTTTGGTATGTGGGTGGGAGAACATGTCACAATGATCGCATCAAACGGGGCATATTCATTCAGGCCTTTATAGCCGTCGCCTGTTTTTACCACTATCTTGTCATATCCCAGTTTCTTCAGCAAGGAGGCAGCCCGTTCACCAAGTTCAGGAATCACTTCAATGCTGTATACCGAATCACAAATCTCGGCCAGAACTGCTGCCTGGTATCCTGAACCTGTACCGATTTCAAGCACCCTGTCTCTCTGCTTTAACTCAAGGATTTCGGTCATAAAGGCCACAATATATGGCTGTGAAATGGTCTGGCTGTAACCTATGGGAAGGGGAGAGTCTGCATAGGCCATATGTGCGTATTTTTCGGAAACAAACAAATGTCTTTCTATACGCTGCATCGCCCTTATAACCTTAAGATCGGAGATTCCGCGGGCGATGATCTGTTCATTTACCATCCTGTGACGCAGTTCCTCATAATTATTCTGTTCAAGCGCACAGGCGCTGGCAAGTATCAATAAGTAAATGGAAATAAAGGAGAGTAAGGGAATGTTATGAAATATCGATCGCAGGGCACTGAATGTAAAGAATCCTTTAAAAAGAGATTGAACTATTCTGAATAATATATTCATTATAATCTTCTCCTTTAAAAACAATTAAGAAGTTTAAAAAGGGGGTACATAGTCTCCTTCCTGCCCCCCTTCCTATCGTCTACTGCCCGATATTATACACATCATAATAATGGAACGAATTGATAATATCAATAATATGGATCATTCATACTTCCATTGCGCCTGGGATTTGCCGGTCTGAACGCCTGCACACCCTGCGATCAGAATCAATGCCAAAATGTTTAATAGAATAAAAAGTCCGGCCTGTTTCATCGCTTATTACCTCCTTTAAAAATATGAATGGATAATTTGAAAAGATTTTTTTGGCTGAGGACTTTAGGATATGAATTTGAGTGTTATAAGTCAATAGAAAAACTTAGGATTTTGACATTGACTCCTGTTCATGACTAATCTACTATCGTCCATATTTTTTGACTTTTCCTTCAACTAGGCGCCGCTTTCATGTCGGCATTATGTCCATAATAACTTTAAAAGGAGAATGATATGACTATCAGACAACTTATGCTCTTATCTGTGTTTTTATTTATGGCAATGGTCACATCTTCAGCATTGGCTTCTGAAAAAATCCCGCTGCGGGCTCAGGACAGGGTGGAAATCGATCAATTGATGTGGGATTATATTAAGGCGCTCGATTCTGGTAATGCCGAGGCTTATGCTGCAGTGTTTGCTCCTGATGGACAGTTTGGCAGAGGTGACAAGGCCATAAAAGGCCGTGATGCCTTAAAGAAGATGATACTTGATGCCAGAAAACAGATGGACACTCAAAATACAGGAGATAAACCAAGACCACGTATGTATCACGTGGTAACAAATCCGCATATTGAATTTGTCGATGATAATCACGCACGCTTTTATGCATACTGGATGGGTGTGATGCAGACGGGCGGGGATGTTGTTGGCGCAGGGCGTGAGGTCAATGAGCTTGTTCGTATTGACGGCAGGTGGTTTATTAGTGTGCGCGATGTAGATCCTGAAGATTAAGATAAAAAAGAGAATACAGTTCAGGTAAGCTTGATAAAGGGGATGCCGGTCCATGCAGGGCAGTAATAAGGCCTGCAGAAAAAAAATAACTATCAGACAGGAAAAAAGATCGGGGAATCCGTATGAAAAGATTAAATAGCAGGTTTTTTGTCAGATATATATTTTCCTTTATGCTTGTATTTCAGCCCATAACAGGAATCTGTCAGAATTCAACAGAGGTTATACAGGTAAAATTCAGAAAAGTATCCGAAATAGTTGAGTTTGTTAAGATGATGGTATCTGAAGATGGTAACATTTCTATTGATAACCGTACAAACACCATTGTGGTTACCGATGATCAGGAAAGGATCGGCAAGATCAAATCCTTGATTAAGAGACTGGATGTACTTCCTAAACAGATAAGGGTCAGGGTAAGATTTCAGGAGGAAAACATTGTCAATGACCGATCTATTGCTGCTGAAGGAACTGTATCAGGTGATAATGTTAAAATAACCACGCGAAATAGAAAAAAGGATGGGATTGATATAAGGGTTTCCGACAGAAATATAAGTAAAAACAAGCAATCGGAATATTTCATTAATGTCCTTTCAGGAAGTCCTGCATATATCATTACGGGTGAAAATGTTATTTACAGAGAGAGATGGAACTATCTCCTTGAAAAGTATGCCGGGACAAATGAGAGGTTGAACATACAGAGAATAGAAACAGGATTTGATGTAAAACCTACGGTAACCGGCGATACTGTCGACATTGAGATCATACCACGGATTTCCTACCGGGATCCCGGAAGGAGACAAAAAATAATAAGATTTACAGAGGCCTCTACAACCATTTCAGCACATTTGAACCAGTGGGTAACGATAGGCGGCGCTCAAAAGGAAGATAGCGAGGTAATACGGGAAATCCTTGAATATGCTACATCAGCTAACAGTTCCTCATTATCGATATCTCTGATGGTTGAGCAATAATCCCCGAATATAAATACATGAATAAAAAATCTGTTTAAGAAGATTACATTATGGAGTCTTTCTGTGTAAGAACATATCTTGACATTTTTCTCATTGATGCGGTATGAAAAAAAAGGTTATGTCCTACATGAGGACATCAATCTCAGTTTCATACCGAATCAATAACTGTTTTTATCCTGCAAATGCAGGTTTGCAGGCTTACGGGAGGATAGAAAATAAAAAAGATCATTCTACTACCGGTTTTTTTGATGTTGGCCTCCATTGTCATTTATCTCTCTTTATATTCCTGTACCAATCATAAAGAAGTACTTGAACTTTCAATGGTCAACTTTGTCTCTGATGTGCCGCCGGGCGCAAATTGGGCCCATCTGTTTATAAACAACGTAGACAAGATGTCGAATGGTGCAATAAAGATCAGGTTCCTTGGGCCTGAATCCATCCCGTCATCTGACGCCCCTGCTGCAGTAAAAAGAGGAACTGTAGATATTGCAAGCGCCCTGGCCTCATTCTGTGATGCCCTTGTTCCAGGCGCAAGTTCAATCGGCAGGTCTGAGTTCAGTCCTATGGAACTGCGGAACAGGCCTGTGTTCCAATATTACCAGGAGCAGTTCGCCGGACGGGGAATTTATTACCTGGGCGCATCATTATCCTCGCTTCCGCAGGTGCAGACGGTGTTTTATCTGAGAAAAGAGATCAAAACACTGAAAGACATGGAAGGGTTAAAGATAGCATCAATGGGAGGTTCCAACAGGATGTTCATAGAAAAATTGAAGGCAGTCTGTGTGCCAATAGACTTCCCTGACTACTTCACATCCATGGAGCGTGGAACAGTAGACGGTTATAATATCGGCATCCCGGGGATACAGGATTTCAGCCTTACGCCTGTTACCAAGGCAATGCTGGATGAACCGTTCAGCTCATGTGGCGGAATGATGATCATGAATATGAGAAAATACAAAAGTCTTACTCCTGAGCAACAGGAGATACTCAACCGGGCCATGGTTCAATCAGAGATAGAAGGTGCTGCCATGTTCACGGAAGTGGTTGAAAAGGTAAAAAAGGATATTACATCGGCCGGAGTAAAAATTATCCGGCTCTCCCCGGAGGATTCCAGACAATTATATCTTGATTATCGAAATGCCATGTGGGAGGAGGATATGCAAAGATGGCCTGATGTAGCACCAAAACTAAAGGCCTGGCTTGTTAATCCTGCATTTCCGAGGGCGAATTAGACTTCTGTTACACCGTTATCTAAAGTGACCCTGCTAAAGATAGAAGCAGGCAGTGTCTGCCTGCATTAAACCGGAAAGGTAAGATATGAGACCCATGCTTAAGCTTGAATTAATCTTTGATAAGATCATTGACCTTATGCTCATGGCCGCCGCTGTTATTGTTGTCCTGGATGCCCTTGCTGTTTCAACCGATGTCATATTGAGAAAGTCCATCGGTTTTACCTGGGCACCCCTTTATGAGATAATTACATACAGCCTCTTATGGATGACCTTCCTCGGTACAACCGCAATCATGAGAAACAACGGTCATGTAAAAATGGACTCTCTTACAAGTCATTTGTCATCCAAAAATGAGGCGCTGCTGAATATTATAAGCCACAGTATCTGTATAATTCTTACCCTTATAATGCTGTTTTATACCATTAAACTGACGATAGCGGATTATATGAACGATTTTATCCTTGCATCCATATTGAATCCGCCCAAATGGCCCATTGAAATAATCATCCCTGTTGGATTCCTGATGCTTTTGATTCAGATCATAAGAAACACAAGGGACTTTTTTACCAAATACAAGGCCCTTTCAAGCTGTAAAATGCCTGATGACGGCAATCAGGCTGAAGGAGATAATGTACCGCACTAATATTTACCGGAGGTATTTTCTTGGAGTGGTATCTTGCATTATTGCTGATGTTCGGTTTGCTGGTTGTGCTTATGGGAACGGGCATGCCCATATCCTTTGCATTCATATTTATTTGTATCATCGGGGGATACATTTTCTGGGGAGGTGAAGCAGGCCTTGAGCAACTGGCCATGAGTTTTTACAGTTCAGTGGCCAATTATAATTTTCTCCCGATACCTCTCTTCATATTGATGGGCGATATTGTCTTCACATCAGGCACTGGTACACGCATCATTGATGGAATAGATCAGATCCTTGGAAAGCTGCCAGGAAGGCTGAGTCTCCTTGCGATAGGTTCAGGGGTCCTCCTGGGTACCATGATCGGCATAAGCGGCGGCTCCATAGGTATACTCGGCAAGGTTTTAGTCCCCGAGATGAATAAAAGAGGTTATGCAAAGTCCATGACCCTTGGCCCGATTGTCTCAAGCGGAACCCTTGCCATACTAATACCGCCCAGCGCCCTTGCAGTTTTCTTAGGCGCTGTCGCCCAGGTATCTATAGGCAAGCTGCTTCTTGCAATTATTGTCCCCGGTCTTTTAGTGGCAGGATTCTTTATAGGCTATATTATCATCCGCTGCAAGATCAACCCTGCTTTGGCCCCTGACTATGAGATACCAAAGATATCTTCATCTCAAAAAATCAAAACAGCTTTTACCCAGATCGCCCCTGTGATACTGGTGATCTTTGCGGTTATCGGGAGTGTATTTACAGGAATAGCGACACCAGGGGAATCGGCAGCGCTCGGTGTTATCGCCTGTTATATCCTGGCTGCCATCTACGGAAGGCTTTCATGGAAAACTATCAGGGTCTCTGCCCAGGATACCATCCATGTGACAGTAATGGTTTTCTTTATAGTAGTGGGGTCAATCAGTTTCAGCCGCATACTGGCAACAACTGGTGCTATTTCAAGCCTTATCAACTGGGCAACAGGGCTTGAGATTAACCCCATGATGCTTGTCGTTGCTACACAACTGATCCTTATATTTCTTGGCGCCTTTATGGACCCTGCCAGCATCGTTATGATTACGGTGCCTGTCTTTTTCCCCCTTGTAAAGACGCTTGGTTTTGATACCCTGTGGTTTGCCGTAATATCTCTTATGAACATACAACTGGGTCTTATCAGCCCCCCGTTCGGCATGGACTGTTTTACCATGAAGGCTATTGCACCTTCGGATGTGACACTGGGGGATGTATTCAGGTCATCCATGCCGTTTATGTTGCTGGGCTTTCTGACGATGGTCCTGGTTATGGTATTCCCTCAGATCGGGCTCTTTTTGCCGGATCTGATGCACTGATAAAGGATGTTTTTTGGGTGATATAGTGTATAAATTTCAAGTAGTCGTATGCAGCATCATGTTGATTTGGCTTTTAATGAATAACTAGGAAGCAAAACAAACATAAAAAGGAGGAGAATATGGTGTCAAAATTAATGAAAAAGGCGATGTGCTTTCTTATATTGATTGCTTTAATATCGATGGGTCCATTTATAAACAGTGCCGCAGCCGCAGAACCCGAATGGAATCCGGCTGGTATCAAGGAGTGTGACCGTGCCTGCCTTGTGGGCATCATGGAAGGTTACATGAATGCCCTTTTCAAACAGGATGTAAATGCATTGCCGCCGCTTGCAATGGATATACGCATGACCGAAAACACCGGTATGATGAATGTCGGCGAAGGTGTTCTCTGGCGCACAAAGACAGAACCTACAGGCTTTGATATCTATGTTGCTGACCCGGTTTCAGGGCAGGTCGGTCTGCAGACACGGTTGAAAGTCGGCGGCCGTAATGCACTGGTTGCCATCAGATTAAAGGTTGACCGGGGCAAGATTCAGGAAGTGGAACAGCTCTATGACCGTGAGATAAATGATGCAGCTATTCCTCTCTTAACAACACCGTCGCCAATTTTAACCGAAGATGTACCTCCTGCCGAACGAGTATCACGCGATATGCTGTTTCGTATTGCAAACACATATTTTGATGCACTGGAAGGTGATAATGGAAAGATCGGCGCCTTCGCAAAGGAGTGCATTCGTCATGAGAATGGTTACAAGACTGTGAACAATCCGCCTCCTGGTGGTCGTATGATGCCTGCCCCGTTTATTCCAACTGCAGATACAGAACAGGGGAGGGAAATGTTAAAATTCAGCATGCTGACCTGCGAAGAGCAGATCAATACCAAGACGTTCGCGCATATGAAACGCATCAGACCACGGAGGGCATTGATTATAGATGAGCAGAAGCAGACAGTAGGTACCTTTCCGCTTTTTGTTCATGACGGAACAAGCCGTAATGCTAAACCAGGCGCTCCTCCGGGGATGATTTTAAATCTTGTAACAATGGAGACGTTTGGAATCAGAAAAGGTCTTATATATCATGTTGAGGCAATGCCATTTGTGACTTTACCATATGGACTGGGCAATGGCTGGACAATGGATTCCGGCCGCTAAATTTAATATAAAAAAGGAGGAGAGTTATGAGAAAAAAAATTATGATTTTTTCTGTTGTATTGTTTTTACTACCCGGATTTTTTGCATTTGGTGCAGGCAAAACCTGCGACCGTGCATGTCTTGAGGGCTATATAGATAAATATCTTGACGCCATGAAGGATAACAACCCCAGTCTTGACCTTTTTACAAAGGATTGCAGATTTACTGAAAATGGTATTCAGCTGCCTCTTGGCGGTGAAGGGTTGTGGTACAGCATGTCAGGGAGGGCAAATTACAAATTTTACATTCCTGATATTGAAACCCGCCAGATCGCCTATCTTGGCACAGTGAAGGAAGAAGCTTCTCCTGCCATGAACGGACAGCCCGCAAAGGAAAATATTGTTGCCGTCGCTATCCGTTTAAAAATCGATGATAACGACAAGATCTCTGAGGCTGAACAGCTCGTAGTACGCCCTGAGACAAGCCTGTTTGCAGAAGAAAAACCGGCAACTCCTCCAAGATTCCCTCCCACAGGAGAGGCTGTTGATAAAATGGGTAAACCACACCCGGTTTATTTCGAGGTTATTCCTGAAAAAGAACGCATGTCCCGTGAAGAACTGGTGAAGGTTGCCGACTATTATTTTGAAGGCCTTCAGAGGAATGATGGTAAGGGTTACTATCCCTTTACCGACGACTGTGTACGCTTTGAAAACGGGATGGATGTGTTGCTGCAGATCGATCCTGCAACAGGCGCAAAGACACGCATGACATGTAAAAAACAGTTTGAAGAAGGGTTAAAGGGCATTGTTACACGCATCCGTGACCGCAGGTTTGTGGCAGTTGATCAGGAACGGGGAATTGTTTTTGCCTTTGGTTTTTTTGATCATGCAAACATCAACTGGACGTGGCAGCTCTCCGAACTATTTAAGATAGAAAAAGGCAATATCAGAAGAATTGAAGCGGTATTTTTAAGAGGTGCCTACGGTATAAATTCCGGCTGGAGCACCTATCAGCAGGGTATGTCCGAGGAGATACAGAGTGTAAGGTAAATTTTGTACAAACCGTCGGGAACGGTCGCTACCATTCCCTACAATAGTGAATTCATCCGGTAGAGACGGGTTCTTGTCCCGCCATAGCCATCAGGCGACGGCGGATAAAACCTTTCTCTACGATGGATCATGATACTGAAATAATTATAAAAGAAAAAGCCGCATTTATTAAAGCGGCTTTTTGTATTTTATGATGGTAGGCACGGTGAGATTTGAACTCACGACCCCTACCGTGTCAGGGTAGTGCTCCCCCCCTGAGCTACGTGCCTAAGGTAAGGGGATAATAAACAATCCATGCTCAATATGTCAAGGGGATTTGTGGCTCTCAAATTGATATTTGATATCTGCCTTTTTAACTGTTATATTGCACCCTGTTTTAAAAAAACACATCCTTAACTCTTAAAACCTTTGGAGGAAGATATGAAAGATAATAAAAAAGAGGGTAATGGTGGAGTATCTAGAAGACAATTCATAGAAATAAGCGGTGCTGCTATTGCCGGTGCATCAATCGCGCCAGTATCATTTGCTGCTGAAGTTAAAAAGGAGATAAAGATAAAACAGACAAGGGTGTTAGGCAGAACCGGTTTTGCCGCCTCTGACATCGGTATGGGATGCGCGTCTCTCACGGAAGGCAATCTTATAAGGTATGCCTATGATAAGGGATTAAACTACTTTGATACAGCAGATAATTACGGGCGTGGCGCTTCCGAATCGGCTATAGGTAAGGCCATGCAATATATGGACAGGAAAAAGATATTTGTAACAACCAAGCTCGATCTCAAGATAGATGACACTGAACAGGCCCTGATCGAACGATTTCAGAAATGTCTTGGGAGGTTAAAAACAGACTATATTGATGCCCTTCTGATTGCAGGAGCGACATCGGTTTCTCAGGTGAAAAGTGAGGCATTCCATGCTGCAACTAAAAAACTGAAGGCAGACGGCCGTTTAAAGCATGCCGGCGTTGCCTGTCACGGGCCGCGAGGGATGGGCGAAGACTCTATGGAAAAGGTGATTGTGACTGCTGCTGAAGACGGTAGATTTGATATTATGCTCTTTGTTTACAACTTTCTCAAAAAAGAAGAGGGTGAAAATATCCTTTCTGCATGTAAAAAGTATAATATCGGTACAACAGCCATGAAGGTTGCCCCTGGCAAATTTAAGGATGTGCCTGACTTTAACCCGGAAAACCCGACCCCGGAACAGGAAGAGCGCATCAAGATGATGAAGGGTTTTGGCATGGACCAGGAAGCAGCCATAGCACAGGTTAAGGCCATGGTGGAAGGTGACAAGGTTGCACGCGAACAGTCAAAACCGTTTGTCGCGAAGTATGGGCTTAACACAGAAAATCAACTCTGGGAGGCAAGCGTCAAATGGGTACTTCAGAACAATAACATGCATACTGTGTGTATAAGTATGGCTGATTTTGACAAGGCAGATAAATCCATTGCGCTTTCCGGCGGGAAACTTACCTCCCAACAGGCATCATTACTAGAGGATTTCAGTAATAAACTCGGATGGTCATATTGCCGTCATGCATGCAACGAGTGTTTGGTATCGTGCAGACATACTGTACCGGTAAGTACAATAATGAGATATTCATATTACTATGAACAGGGCTATGAGAAACTTGCCATGGAAAAATATGCAGCGCTTAAATCCCGCAATGAAAACAATGCGATAGCATGCGCAGGATGTGACGCACCGTGTGAAGGCAAGTG
>CAZSZQ010000008.1:0-17577 GCA_964610475.1 uncultured Desulfatiglans sp. | reverse complement strand
TTATAAAGGGATGGGCAGCTAGCGGGGATATTATCATCTACAGGCCAGCCAATTTATGGAAATATATAGATGGCGCTGCAGATCAGTTTCTTTCCTATGATTTTAAGGTATTAAGATTACGCGAATTCCGGAAGAATGATGTTATTATTACAGTTGATATTTACGATATGGGAAGCCCTATTAATGCATTTGGTATCTATTCAACCGAAAAGCCCAATGATACGGAATTCTTATCAATAGGAACAGAATCAGTAGTAATTCCGCCATATAGCGCCATGATGTTAAAGGACAGGTTTTATGTTAAGGTCATGATACAGCAGGGTGAGTTAAATCAGAAAGATGGTGAAGATATTTTAAAGGATGTTGCTGTATCTTTACCGGGAGAAACCAATTTACCAGCTGGGCTGAAATTGTTGCCCGAAGAAAACCGTGTCCCTGGAACAATAAAATATGTGACCAGGGGATATTTGGGATTAAGCGAACTGAACAACATTGCATCTGCTGACTATAAAGATACCAATGGTAACGAGTTTAGATCCTTTGTCATGATCTTGCCTGATAAAAGAAAGGTCGATGAGATTTGGAATAATCTTTCAGGGAAATGGCAGAAAGAAACACAGAGTGGCAGAATAGTGTTATACCGAGAGGTTCCATATGAGGGGTTCATTGGAGCTCTAATGACTAATGGTATGATAACCGGAGTGTCCGGTATAGAGAAAAAGACAGAGTTGTTTAAGATTTTGATAGGAAGATGAAATACAAAGCTGCAATTTTTGATATGGACGGGCTCCTGCTCGACTCGGAAAGGATATTTCTGGATGCCTTCCAAAAAACATGTGAAGAGTTTGGATTTGTATTTGACATGACTCTATTTATCAGGATCATCGGTACAAACTCAACAAAGACAAAGGATATCCTGATCAAGGGATTTGGAAGCCAGTTTGACTATGACAGATTCAGAAAAACCTGGATCAGGTTTGTAACCAATTATCTCTCACATAATTCTATACCTTTGAAAGTGGGTGCTGTTAATATCCTTGAGAAGATCAAAGGTATTAAGCTTCCTATGGCTGTTGCCACTTCAACCGCATATATTGATGCGATAAAATCTCTTAAAGATACGGGGATTATCCATTACTTTGAATTTGTTATTGCAGGAGACCAGATAACAAAAGGTAAACCTGATCCTGAAATATATCTGAATACGGCTCAAAAACTGGATGTTAACCCCAAAGAATGCATTGTATTTGAAGATTCTGAAAATGGTGTGAAATCAGCATATGCGGCTGGGATGGATATCATACAGGTACCTGACCTTGTAACTCCTACAGAAGAGATAAAGGAGCTGGGTCACAGGATATATGATTCGCTTAATGATATATGCACGGATTTTGAACAGATATTCTACATCCGGCCTGCAAACTGAATGCATTTTGTAGGGCATTTTTCCATCGCCTTTAATGCATCTTCATATTTTGAAAAATTATAGGCGCTGTAATTCGTTCTTGAAAGATTTCCTTCAACAGTAAATATATCAGACAGCTTTGTACAGGCCCTGCAGCCGATACATGACTTTTCACATACCTCTTTTGATTCTTTTCCTGTGTCCTTGTTTGAACAGGCAACCTTTGGGATCCGCTCTTCATTAAATGGGGCAATAACAATTATCCCTCTCGGACATACTCGGGCGCATGCTCCGCAACCGATGCACTTAAAGTAGTCGATTACAGCAAGGCCGTTCTCAACATGGACGGCATCATACTTACATGCCCTTACACAATCTCCGAACCCTATACATCCATATGTGCATCCCTGGATGCCTGCAACCTGATTTGCAGAAAGGCATGTCTTTTCTCCCGTGTAATCAGTATGCTGAAGGCGCTCATTAATATCCGAACCGCAATGTATAACAGCGAAGGTCTTAATAGTCTCACCGGCCTCAACGCCCATTATCTCTGAAACCTTGAGCGCACAGGCGGTTCCACCGACCATGCATTTATTTATAGGGGCATTTTTTTCAACAACGGCAACAGCATAATCATTACATCCAATGTATCCGCAACCACCGCAATTTGCCTGTGGAAGCGCGGCAGAAACAGCTTCTATTCGTGGATCTACCTCTATTTTAAAAATATCATTCGCCCAGCCCAGTATCAAGGATATAATAACAGCAAGTATGAGCATGGTGCATGCAGCAATAATTATTGTAATAATGGTCATTTACTTCAAACCTTTGTCTGTATTTGATTTATCTAAAAAAAGACCGGCGGTAATAACCTTTTTTTCAATATCCGGCTTTGACCGGTTTGTTTCAGTAGTCATAGTTGTTTCAGGGTCAGGCATAAAGGCCTTTCTCAGCCCTGAATCCACGCCTGTAAATCCCATAAAGGCAAGGGCAAGTATACCGCCAGTTATGAGGGAGATCGCAGGCCCCTGAAAAGGTTTGGGTACATTACAGAGATAAAGCTCTTCCCTTATACCTGCCATTATAGAAATAGAAATGGTATAACCTATTCCTCCAAATACAGCCAGTGTAACTGATCTTCCAAGGTCCCATATCTCAGCAGGGTTTTCTACTCCAACAATATGGTTCATTATTGCGATACATGCAAAAAGGATAGCACAGTTTGTCGTAATAAGAGGGAGATATACCCCGAATGCGCTGTATAATGCCGGATAAAACTTTTTAATATACATCTCCACGAATTGTACTGCCGCAGCTATGGAAATGATATACACAATATAGCAAAGGATGGTCAGGTCAACAGCGTTAGCATCTACACCAGGTACAAATGTATCTATAATGAAGACAGTCAATGGTGCACCAGCTACCAGCACAAGCCTTGTTAATGTCCAGCAGATCAATGATGCTATGGTTATAACAAATGTAACCGCACATCCCATACCAAAGGCCATTTCCACATTTCTCGATACTCCAATAAAGGAGCATATCCCCATAAAATAGTAGAGCACAAAATTATTTATGAGTGCCGCAGTCATGGCAATCATTAATATGTCAAAAAGATATGTCATCGAACCACCTTAAAAAAATTTTGAATTAACCGAAAACCTTTTAACTCATCGTAAAAAATTATTTTCCGGATTTTCTCATATCTATCCAGTTAAAAAGACTGAGTAATAAACCCAGTGTAAAAAATGCACCGGGAGGTAATACCATGATCACCCAGTCCGGCCAGGAAGCCGGAAGCACTTCAACGCCGAACAGGTTCCCTGTACCGAGTATTTCTCTTATCGCAGCGACACTTATAAGGGCAAGCCCATAACCTATTGACTGGCCAACGGCGTCTGCTGCTGCAATAAATACCGATTGTTTTGATGCACAGACCTCACATCGGGCTATTATAATACAGTTAACTATTATAAGGGGTATATAAGGCCCGAGAATCTTACTCATCTCAAAAAAATAGGCTGCCAGGAATCTGTCGGCTATTGTTACAAAAACAGCTATAGTGAGGGTAAAAACCACTATGCGGAGATGCGGGATCAAAAGATTTCTTATAAGGCTTGTAATAATGTTTGCGCCTAACAGCACAAATAACACTGAACAGGCCATTGTTACAGCGGGTTTAAGCCCATTTGTTACTGCAAGTACCGGACACATACCTAGGATCTGTCTGTATACAGGGTTTTCAGGCAGTATACCGTTTATAAATCTTTCTATGGCAGTAGGTTGATCAGCCATTTATTGCTTCTCCATGTTATTGTTTTATTCAGTCACCTGTGCTATTTCGGATTTTATACCTGAAATAGTGCTGTTGATTATATCGGTTACGCTCCTAGAAGAAATAGTGGCGCCTGAAATAGCATCTATCTCGTTTTTATTAACCGATTTTCCCTTTATTACCACAAGAGGAACATCAGAGGATTTGCCGATAAACTGGCTTCGCCATAGCTTTTCTACGATCCTGTTTCCAAGCCCGGGGGTTTCCTTCTGGTCAAGGATAAAGAGGCCTATTATGTTATTGCCTGGTGAATCAAGCGCCAGCAGTAGATCAATCTTATCTGCATAGCCCTGACCGGATGCCTTTACTACGTGACCCGCGCAATTACCGGCTTTATCAAAGGCGTCATAAACCATAAATGATTTTATTATTCCCTTTTTTTCTGACTTGATTGTTCTCTGTTTTATTGTAAGTGGTGTTCCATTGGTTGATTCCTGGATATTTTCATCACCGGTTATTAGAGAGGGAATCTTTCCCATTGTTTCTTTTGTCTTGTTTTCTTCTATGATAGGTGACCATTTTACTTGAATAGCCGCCAGAGTGATGCTAAAAACCACCGAAAGAATAAGAACAAGCCATGCCTGCATTAGTTTGCTGTTTTTTAATGATCCCATGTTAATTCACCCCAAAAGGCTTTGGTACGGATATGCGGTTTATAAGGGGAGTAAATGCGTTCATCAACAATACAGCAAACATGAAACATTCAGGATATCCGCTGTACATCCTCATTATCATTGTTAAAATACCAATTCCAATACCGAAACATACCTTCCCTTTAAAGGTAAGGGGCGATGTAACGGGATCCGTCGCAATAAAGAATGCCCCAAACATGGTTGCCCCGCCAAACATATGGTGGTAAAAAAAGAGACCCGAATGACTGCCAGCCAGATCCGCTATTCCTGCTATCAATGCAATTGTAACAATAACACATACTGGGATCTCCCAGGATGCAGCCTTCTTGTAGATAAGATACAGTCCCCCTAATACGCAGGCCACAACGCTGGTTTCTCCGAGTGATCCGGGCGTAGTACCCCAGAACATGTCTGGTAAAGCAGTATAAACCCCGCTGAATTTCAAGGCAGTAAGGGGTGTTGCTCCTGATACTGCATCTGCTACGCCGGAAAGATTAGAGTAGGCGTTTGCCCCAAGGATGCCGGTAAATGCGATTATTACAAATGCCCTTCCCACCATGGCTGGATTAAAGATATTCATTCCTAGTCCGCCATATACAATCTTGCCCAGTCCCATTGCAGCCAGGGCGCCTATTACACCTACAAACCAGGGCATGGAAGGGGGAAGTGAAAAGGCCAGTATAATACCTGTTACAGTGGCTGATAAGTCATTAATTGTTATAGTTTTTCCCCTCATCCTGACAAAAA
Source organism: uncultured Desulfatiglans sp. (assembly GCA_964610475.1). Lineage (GTDB taxonomy): Bacteria > Desulfobacterota > DSM-4660 > Desulfatiglandales > HGW-15 > JAAZBV01. Next base: position 12,455 of record CAZSZQ010000008.1, on the reverse strand, counting down.
TGAATTCAGCGCAAACGCATGATATAGTGCATATAAGTATTTGTTTTACTGCATATAACCTGAACAGGAAAATTGACACAGCCATAACGGGAATTAGAGAGATAATAACATCCAGCATAATCTTTCTTGTTCCTGCACCGCCGTCCAGGATATGTGGAGACGGAGATACGTGAATATTTGGCATTATTTGTTCTGTTTTAACTGTAGATGTATTTTTATCTGACATAACTCAATTACCTTTTTGGCCGGCTACCTGTCGGTTTGCCACCAGTCTTTTTCCGGATCTGATCAACTGTACAAGGTTGATCTTTGCCGGGCATACATAGGCGCAGCACCCGCATTCAAAGCAGGCATTTATATGGAACTTAATTGCCATCTCATAATTGTCATACCTTGAAGCCAGCGCCAGCCTTGTCGGAGCAAGGTTCATGGGGCATGCATCAATGCATCTTCCGCACCGGATACAGGCGGTTTCCCTGCTTTCACTGATCTCTTCTTTTGAAAGGACAATAATACCCGTGTTTCCTTTTATGACAGGTGTGGCGAGATCAGAAAAAGAAAATCCCATCATGGGACCTCCGGCTATTATCCGGCAGGCATGCTCGTTAAATCCGCCGCAGAATTTTATTATCTCTCCCACAGAAATGCCAATTGGTATGAACAGGTTTTTTGGTGTAACAATACCTCTTCCGGTAACACTTAATATCCTGTGGGTTAAAGATCTGTTCTTAAATACCGCCATTGCTATGGCAGATGCTGTTCCTGCGTTGCTGACGTTAACCCCGATATCCCCGGGAAGACCACCCAGAGGAACTGCAAGCCCCAGGACCGATTTAATAAGCTGTTTTTCACTTCCCTGTGGATATTTTGTTTTTAGCACCGCAATTTTTACTAAAGTACCCTCTGCAGCCTGCCTTAGTTTACCGACCGCTTCAGGTTTATTGTCTTCTATACAGATTATTGTTTCTTGAACAGATAAGGCATGGGCAGCCAGAAGGGCTCCTGCCACAATAGCATGCGGGGCTTCAATCATAAGCCTGTAGTCAGATGTCAGGTATGGTTCACACTCACAGCCGTTTATCAGGAGTGTTTCGATTTTCCGTTTGTCGCTGGGCGCTATTTTTACATGGGCCGGAAATGCTGCACCGCCAAGTCCCACAATTCCTGAATCCCTGATGACCTTTGAGATATTACGGGGATCATATGAAGATATTTTATCTATAGGCCAGTCGCTGGAAGTCATCTCAGCCCATAACAAATTGGGGTCGATCTGTTCCCCTTCGCTCTTTATGACAACTGCCGGAAGGCGTCTCCCGTTAACCATTGTCACATTTCTATTATTCTTTACAATCCCGGAAACCGGAGAATGTATAGGAGCGGAAATGAATGCCTCTCCCATGGCAATCATCTCGCCGTACCTGACCTCCTGTTTAGCCTCAACTATCTGTTTGGCGGGTGCACCTGCATGCTGGAGAAGGGGCAGGGTTACTGTCTCAGGCGTGCCCATTATCTCTATTTTGGCACCCCAGGACAGAGTCTTATTTTCCGGCGGATGAATTCCGTGTTTATATTTACCGGTTCCCTTAAACACTTTTGACCTGAACAAACTCATTTATTAGTAATTACCTTTCCATATTGCTTCTTGATAAAATGTGTTGGGTATATATAACAATTTTTATAAAATTTACTATTTTTTTTTATAAAAAAATTAATTTTTTTTTCAGGTTCCAAATCTGTTTATTTATACGGTTCAAACTATTGATTGGTAGCAGTTTTATTCAAACTTGTTCAAAATATGACCATAAAACTATTCAGGAAGATTTTGAATTTACAAAAAAAACATGCTAAATATTTGAGAATATCTATAAATAGATGAGTGAATCCCTGTGATAACTAAAAATATGAGGAGGAATAATGTCAATTGAACATAATAAAAAACTAGTCATGAGGTTTTTAAATGAATTTATGATAGGACACAATATAGAGGTTCTTGATGATCTTCTCGGTCCGAAATATACCCAGCATAATCCGGGACTTGGTCATGGCAAGGCTGCCCTGATAAAATTCTTCAAGGATTTCTGGGAAATACACCCCTGGCCAGGGTATCACCTTAAGAGAGTTATTGCAGAGAATGACCTTGTAGCAATACACTATCATTTTCAACCTGATCCAAATGAAGACGGATATGCAATTATCGATATATTCAGAATTGAAGACGGCAAACTGGCAGAACACTGGGATGTTTGTCAGGAAATGCCTGAAAATTCAAAAAATAACAGTCCGATGTTTTAATATCTATAACCTTAATAGAGGCATGGAGGGTCCATTAAAATATGAATACCCATTTGAAGTTACTTCATACCATAATTTTATTGTTGATAGCTTTTACCATTGTTTTTTTTCTTACCCCTGTATGCGCACAAAATGCAATCGAAAACTCCGTTGTGCAAATTTACAGTTCGCAACGAAGACCTGATGTTCTTAAACCATGGTCAAAGATGCCATCAAATGAAATATCAGGTTCAGGTGTTATTATTTCCGGCAACCGTATACTTACAAATGCCCATGTCGTTATGTATTCAGCTCAGGTTTATGTCCAGCCCTATCAGTCAGCAGAAAAGATTTCAGCTGAAGTCGTTGCTATAGCTCCGGGAATAGACCTTGCTCTTCTGAAATTGGAAGACGCAACATTTTTCGAGGAGCATATGGCATTACCCATGTCGGATGTGATTCCTAAAACAGGAGAAAAGGTAAACACATACGGTTACCCGATGGGCGGAAGCGGTTTATCTGTAACCGAGGGTATTGTATCAAGGATTGAGTTCAGTCCCTATTACTATAACACAGCCGGACTGAGGATACAGGTGGATGCAGCCCTGAATCCTGGAAATAGCGGAGGTCCTGTCATTTCAAACAATAAGATAGTTGGTATTGTTTTCAGTGGAATAAGAAAGGCTGATAATATTGGTTATTTAATCCCTGTTGAGGAGGTTAAAATATTCCTCCACGATATAGAGGACGGCAAATATGACGGGAAACCAATGATATTTGATCAGCTTCAAACCCTTGAAAATGATGCACTCAGGGAAAAACTCGCACTAAAGAAAGAACAGACAGGCATGATGGTCACTATCCCCTATGGCGATGAAAACGTAAATTTACTTAAGAAGTGGGATATAATAACCAGTATCGGTGATCAGAAAATTGACAATGAAGGTAAAATAATTACCAGGGACGGCTTGCGCCTTCATTTTGCATACCTTATACAGTACATGGAAAAAAACAGCAAAATCAGACTTACAGTCATAAGAGATGGAAAGGAGCTGGAGCTTGATATTCCCTTGCTTCGCGAAAAGAATGCACTGATGCCTGATTTGAAGGACGGATATCCAAGCTACTTTATTTATGGGCCTCTTGTATTTTCAGTAGCAACGAATGATTTTCTCATGTATCTGCAAAGAGATTTATTCAGCAGTCTCCTGCGAAGATCAAGCCCTTTGATTACACGGCTTAACGAAAGTGTGAGAGGGGAACAGGAACAATTGATTATAATCGCATCAAGAATGTTATCCCATAAAATAACAAAAGGTTACGGAGATCCTTTCACCCAGGTGATAAAAGATATAAATGGTATTAAAATTAAAAATATAAAACACTTAGTTGAAGTTATACGTGATATAAAAGGACCTTTTATTGAGATCAATTTTGAAGGTGATTATGTTGAAACAATGATTTTTAGAAAAGATGAGATGGATGCTGCAACCGAAGATATCTTATCTGAAAACGGTATAAGGTTTCAATGTTCAAATGATCTGATTGACATAATGAAGTCTTTTTAAACTGAGAGAATGGTATGGCTATCCGGATAGATGAAATAAAAGGACTGTGGCTTAAAACAGATGTAAAAGGCAGGGAGTTGATTATATATATTTGTTTAATGCCATCACCATTTCACAGTGATGAACTCGCAGTTATTTCACGAATAAAGAGTCATGAAATCCGGAAAATAGTTATAAAACTGGCATCCGACAATCTTTTATATATAGATAAAAATAAAAAAATATCACCGAATTTTGACAGCAAAGAGTTGTTGAATTTTCTGATGGATCATGTCCCGAGGAAAACAATAAATGATATCATCAGCAAACTGATTGATTTCTTTGAACATAAGATGCCCGAAGGAGTTGATAAAAACCTGTATCTGGCATGGTTGTATTTATATTCAGACCTGACAATAGACAGCATCAAATATCTGATTGGGGCCGCAGGAATTCTCTCAAAATCAACGGATAAAGAAAACGCCTTTTTATTTTACGACAGGGTGATGCAGCACTTCTCAAGTAATATCCCTGCGAAACAGACCGTTGATTATTACCTGGAAAGCGTTGTGGGGGGACTGCAGACATCCAGAATGATGTATTCTGCCGAGCAGAGGATACCTGTCCTTCTAAAGGCATGGAAATATGCCAGGAAGTTCAACCGATGGGAATACCTCTCAAAAATCAGTCTTCGTTTATCAAGGGCCCTTGCTTCAGCAGGGCATACAAAAAAAGCAATTGAATACATTAACAATACGCTGAAAATTTTAGAAGATGCAGGTTTTCCATCTGCAAAAATATTACCTGCACTGTGTATGGGGCAGATATTGTTCTGGAAAGGCAGAATTAAAGAAGCCCTTGACAGTTATGAAAAAACTGTCTCCGGTCTTGAGGAACTCGGCGATGACAATTCAACCCTGATGGGTGACGGGTATATGGGGCGCATATATGTAATCAACGGACGCATAGCCAGAGGCATGGGGATGATCGAGGCTGTTTACAAGAAGGCTGTATTATTGAACCTTCCGGAAACAATGGTTTTTTCAAGCCTCCTCTATGCACATTCATGTCTTGAAGTGGGAAACATTCAGGAAGCGGAAAAATGGATCAACCGTGCATATGAATTATCAGAAAATCTGGATCTTTTAATGAAGTTAATGGCAGATACCTGCAATGCATATATTCTTTATGAGAAAGGCGACTATGATGGTGCATTTGAGTGTCATAAAAGATTAGCAGATTACCCGAGGGATACAGGTTATCCACACATAAAGAGCAACTGGTTTTTTGAATATCTGCACGGGCTTGAGTCAAGGGGTTATTATTATGAAAAAATGAATTTCAGTGATGAAATCAATAATGCGATAAACAGTGATAATCTGTTTTATAAAGGTATTGCTTACAGACAAAGGGCGCTGAAGGAGACGGACAGTAAGACAGATATCATTGCAGAACTCGAAAAGAGTGAAAAATGGCTTGAACTTGCAGGCGCTGAAATAGAACTGGCAAAAACAAGGATCATGCTGGGTGATGAATTTATGAAAAAAGGCAATACTGCAAAGAGGAAAGAATACATGGAAAAGGCCTGGGGGCTATTTACCAGGGTCGACTACAGTTATCTGCCGAAGGAATTGATGGCCATCATGCCCCGTGAAAGAAAAATAGAGGTGATGATAGACAAGATTATCGGAATCAATGAATCCCTTGCAACCATGCATAACATGTCTTTTTTTCTTGACAGGGTACTCGATGCGGCTATCGATTTTTCAATGGCAACCCAGTGTGCCTTCATAATACTGGGATCTGTAAATGATATTAAGGTTATTGCCTGTAGAAACCTTGATCCCGGCTTTATTGAGACAAAAGAGTTCTATTCCATATTCAAATTACTTGACAGAAATCTTAAGGCTAATGAAGAAATTTTTGTCCCTGATGTTGAAAAGTACGACCCTTTTATTTCCAGGGCATTGAGAATTGCCGGCATCAATTCCATCATCTTTTTGCCGGTAAGAATGCCTGATAATAAACAGGGATATATATGCCTGATAAACCGTCTTGGAGGGCAGCCATTTCCTGATAGCCAGCTTCATTATCTCAGATTATTATGTAACCAGATATCGGTTGGCGCATCCAATATAAGGATGTTTAATGAGATGAGAGAATTGAAAACAAGGTTTAAAGATGAGGCCCTGTTTTATAAACAGGAAATGGGTATATCAAATCCCATTGAAATGATCGTTGGTGCATCAAAGGCGGTTAACATATTGAAAAGCCAAATAATGCAGGTTGCATCGACGGATAGCACGGTGCTGATTATGGGTGAAACAGGTGTTGGAAAGGAGCTCGTTGCCAAGGCAATACATAACTTAAGTGAAAGAAAGAACGGTTCCTTCGTGTCAGTAAACCTGGCAGCATTACCGGCCGAACTGATTATAAGTGAGTTATTTGGCCATGAAAAAGGGGCCTTTACAGGTGCAAATGAAAGAAAAAAAGGAAGGTTCGAAATTTCACATGAAGGAACCATATTTCTTGATGAAATCGGCGACCTCCCTCTGGAAATCCAGATTAAACTGTTAAGGGTTCTTCAGAGAGGAGCATTTGAAAGACTCGGAAGCTCAAACACAATTTATTCTGATTTCCGGGTAATTTCAGCTACCAATAAAAATTTATATGAAGAGGTAAGGAAAGAAAAATTCCGTCAGGATCTTTATTACCGTCTTGTGGTCTTTCCGATACATGTTCCGCCCCTCCGTGAACGGAACGAGGATATTCCAATGCTTGTACGGCATTTTATTGATAAATTTGGAAAAAAGATGGGGAAGCATATAAAATTTATTCCGAAAGATGAGATGGAAAAACTCATTGCCTATGACTGGCCCGGAAATGTAAGAGAACTGGAACATTTTATCGAAAGATGTGTAATACTGTCGGATGGGAAAAGGATCAGTTTTTCAGGGCTTGAACCGGATTATGCCAATCCGGTAATCACCGGCAATTATATGTTGAAGGCTTCACTTGCTGATGTTGATAGAGATTATATAGTCAGGGTGCTTGAGTCAACCTATTGGAAAGTCAGCGGCCCAAAGGGTGCAGCGAAGATACTGGGTTTAAAACCGACAACACTTCTTTTCAGAATGAAAAAACTTGGTATTGAAAAACCAAGATAGTATAAGTCCGAAAACAATCGTTTTTGGATTAAGCTGTCAGCCTTTAGCGTTCAGCTTTGTGAAAAAACATTCAATGGGACGGATCAGCTGATGGCTGATCGCTGACTGCTGAAAGCTCTATTATAAAGGAGTTAACATGCCATCACATAAAATAATGCAGATCGTAGCATCTGAAAGCACACCGGAAAAGGAAGAAGACTTCAGCAGGTGGTATTCAGAAGTCCATCTTCCTATGCTGTTTGGTTATGCAGGAGTAAAAAGAGCAAGCCGCTACAGGCTCGTCGGAGATGACATAAATAATAATGCAAAATTTCTGGCAATATATGAATTTGATTCAAGGGATGATATGGAGGACTTTCCGGAGAGTCAGGCCTTTAAAGACGCAATAGATGATTTTGAAGCAAATCACAAATCATTAGGATTTAAAATGAGATGGGTTGCAGCCTACGAACTTATTTCCGAACTAAATCGATAAATTTTCACTGATAGTATAATCAGTGCCCAAAAAGTAAAAGGAAAAAGCAGGACAGGTAAAAGTATATACCTTTTGCAAACTGCAGGCAGGAGAGTAGAAAGTATCGGTATGTAACTGCCTTAAAGTTGCTGTCATAATACCTGCGGTTTTATAAAAGTATACATCTGCAGGAATAAATGATCAAATTTGGCACAGGTAATGCATGTTTTCTGGAGTACCCTGAATGCCTGGATTTAATAGTTTTGTTCAAAAAAAGACCTCCTGATTTTATCCATGTTAAACGGAATTCAGAAGGCGGAAAAAGGCCGGAGGAGTTTTGAAAGAATAATGGAAAAAACCTCCTGTAACCCGATGTTCAGGTTATTTCCTCTCAGAGGGAGTTCATTATTTTTATAAGCAACATCGTGAATTATTTACTTTAATTTTAAATATTGTTAGAGTTTAAATACAAATCATCTTGTCTTAACGGGTAAAAAAGGAGATAAAAAATGATAACCACCAGTAAATCTGTCCTCACATTAGCCCTGTTTTTTCTTTTATTCATATTTTTTACTCTGGTCCATGCTCAGGTTGAAGAAGAGATCCCTGAAAAGGGCTCTCCGGCAGAAAAAGAAAGCGGGTCAAAGGATGGCGGTGTAATGGATACACTCTTCAAAGCCCTTGGCGGTGCTGCCCAGGAATCTTTAAAGGAGGGCATTGATGATTTTATAGGCACATACAAGGGTCGTATCGGTGATGTCAAATTTCTGGAAAGAAGGGGCAACTCCATTGTACTTGAGGTAAAATACGAGGGTGTAAAACGCAGTGACGGAGTTTACGTAAAGGGAGAGATACTGAAATGGGGCGAGTCTCTGGATGGTTTCAGGAGCACCTTGTCGTCTCTCCGTGAAAAGACAGGATCAGTAAAAATTACCATATCATGGCAAGAGCAGGATGATTCAGGCTGGGGAGTATCATCAGAGCCGGTCACATCCGACCAGATACGTCTGGCACTGGTGAGAGAAACCAATCCCGAAAGGCCTTTTGGTGAGCTTGTATACGACTTTAAAAAAACATGGACTGATAGCAGTGAAATAGAAGAACCTGAAGAGACCAGTGCTTCTGAATCGGATGCAGGCATAGAACTGGCAGAGGGCGAAAAACCAGAACAGACAAAGCCTGAGATATCAGACATCAAACCTGTAAAACCAGGAACAATTATTAAGACAGGGACAATACTTAAACCTGCCCGGGCCGTCACAGTAAAACCTTCTGCTTCAACAGGGACAACAGCCACACAAACCGTGGCTGCCGTAGCAACCGCAAAAATACCGGCTATTGATCTTAACAAACCAGGCACCCTTTATGACCTGTATAAACATGCAAATGCCGCAAAATGGAAAACTAATGCTGGTGAGCTCAAATTCCCCGGTACCTCAGCAGATAAACAGGGGTTTGTTCTCACTATGGATAACGGCATAATATGCCCGGACAACAAGGCAAAGAACCTGCTTCAAACCCATCCTGAATGGGTGAATGGCGGCTGGATAGAAGGCCGCTACCCCGTGATGATTCTTGGCAGCAACTTCAAATTCAGGGCTACCGGGGCGATGCTTAAAGGCGCAACAAACTCCGATGGCGTTATCATGTCTGTTGGTGTTTTTCATGATAACAGGGTCCGCCGCATACTGAGAAAAAAAATAGACTGCAGCGCATACATCAGACTTGAAGCAGATCTGTCTGAATGGGCAGGCAAAGAGGTTCAGATCGTTCTGCACGTAAGTTCAGGTACAACAAGTGCACAGGATTGGGCTGTATGGGTGAACCCGCGACTTACCAATCAATAAACAGGATGCAATTCCAGGGAGTATGATATGCGGATATTTGTAACATTTATGTTTTTTTTATGTTTTTATTTTTCCTTACACGTGAATGGGCAAGGTATTTCGTCTTCGCAGAATACCATAAGTATTCCAACTTCGGATTCAAAAGAGGACAATAAAAATACTACCACAATCAAAGGCAACACTAAAGCAATACAGTTTAAGCCCATGACAGCGGTTCAGATTAAAAGAACGCCGCTGATCAACATGAAGAACCTGAGACCCATTACTCCATCTGCAACATCTAAAAAACCGGAAGGTCCTGATCCGTCGGCAACTCTGGACTTGAACGATTACATAGATGACTCCTCCCTGCTTGAAGATCTTGGTGTGGTTTGCGGATGGGACAGCCATCTGATCATACAGGATATTGCTGCTCCTAATGTGTTTTACTATATTCCTCGCGAAATTTTATTAAAACGTGATCCTGAAGGATATCGATTAAACATACAGTACAATACCAGAACAGAACCTGGCAAACCCTCTGTTCTGGTAACGGCAGAACTGCAGGCACCCGACAGGTCAGGTGACTCCATGCTTCTTAAATCCATATTACAACAGGCATTTGATCTCAAACCGGGAGACTCCCTGGAAATAAAGGCCATGCCGGGCCTGGGGTCCACTGCTGACCTGAATGCCCTGGCCACAGGCCTTTCCCTGCCTCCCGAACGAATCAATCTCACTACACCATCACATTTAAAACAGGTCATAAGACTCACCCTGTCTCTGACACAGGATGAGACAGAAGAGGTCCTTGCACAGATTGCAGGTGATGGACTGGCCGGCAATCTTAATGTTAAAGTGAAGGATACAAATATACCGATCCCTATCCGTATCAGGTATGATCAATTCGCTGGCCCCAGGCTTGAAGGATTTGACAACTGGGCCGAAGGTAAAGCTGTTGAGAACCTGAAGAATCTGACTGAATTTCCGGTAAATATTGAAGCGATAAATGCATATAGGTTAACAAATGGAAAGCTGGAACGTATTTCAAAGAACCTCAAACCGGTCGATTTCAAACCCGGAGCAATAAAACCATTTAAACTCCCTCCTGTAAAACAGCTATTGGGTGATAATCTTGCTGTTATCTGGATGGGATTGACCCTTGACAATAAATGTGCAGATTGTATCAAAAAGATCGATCTCAAGGTGAGGAAAGGTGTGGGGTTGGCGCCAGGAAGCAAGATCCATCTGGAGGCAATACCTTCTGTTTTTGAGGAATTCGGCCTTTATAAACTTATCATCCATGTCCAGTCGCCATACCTTACCGCCGAAGGCAAAACGGTTGAGGAACAAAAGGTGATCCTCACAAAGGATGCAAATGAAAATGAAGATATAATGATATTTATGCCTTCAAACAAGGGAGAAAACCCGCTTCTTTATAAATACAGACTTGAGGCGGTTATGGAGACAGGCGATACAAGCCTCTCCTCATCATGGGAAGAATCCAGAAAACTGACACAGTTTTTTGGTGCGAGTCAGCTTGAAAAACTGATACAAAAGCCGGAACCGGAACCTTCTGCAGAAGAATAGTAAAATGAAATTTATATCTCTGATATCGCTGATTATTTTTTTATCATCCGGCACTTGTCCTGCTGCACCTGATCTCGGGACATATGATGACATTAATGGAACCAGGATATATCAGGATCACCAGGATCGTTCCCTCTGGTATATATCACCCTCAAGACCTTCGCTCAACATCAGGGGAGATAAGAGCCCTGACTATGGGCTTTCTCTATACCGGTATATTGGCCGTAAAGGTACAGGTGATGCGGGTGATTTCTGGGTAAAGGGTGTCCTGACATTTGGTATTGACCGTTCCAAAGAGTCAGGGCTTAATGCCGGGATAAGAAAGGTATTGAGAGAAAAGGGAATCAGTATCTCAAGACTTAAGTCCATACCCGTATCCTCCAGCAGGGTGAAGATAATTTTTTCAGATCACGAACAGGTTTTTGAAAACGGACTGCGCTGGAAGACAGGCACAATGGTTATTCCGCTTGATAAAGATAACGCTGAAATCCTGTGGGGCGCAGTTGAAAAAGGTCAGACGCTGGTAAGTGTAGCCTTTGAAGAGACCCTTACAGGCGTCAAAAAAACAGGTGATGAATGGGGTCCATCCGCAACTTCCCTCTCTTTTACAATGCCTGTTGAAATGGATATGAATGCCTTCCCTGATAAATTTAAAAAATTGGATCTGGGCGGTAGGATGAAGGTAGGCTATACAGGTCTGGATGTGTTTTGCTTTGATTTTATTGAAGACCTTGATGAAAACCTCTATGCCAAGATGGTAGAGGTATCTATACCAACTACTGGACGCGACCTTGTGGAAACCATTACCTTTAAAGAAGGCGGTGATTATAGCAGCCGTATAGAATTCAAACTGGCAAAGGATCTCGATATACCTTACCGTTATAGGATCATACAGGTATATAAAGACGGCACTCAGAACATTTCTCCCTGGAAGCAGAAATCAGGGGAGACTCTTCTTGATATTACCGCCTACAGAAATATTGATGATAAAATTGATGAAACAGAAAATGAATCATTAAACCCATGATTCTATTAAGATAAGGAGACCTATGAAAACTATATCTATTAAGAATTTATTTCTGTTTGTTATCGTCCTAGTGTCCCTTGTTTTTTCAGGAAGCATTGTCTTTTCACAGGAAGTCATGCTGGATAAGATGGAAAAATGCGGCGACCTTATATGTTATCCTGAAATGAATGAACCTGATAATTTTTATTATCTTCCCGATCAGCCCAGGATTGCATCAAAGGAAGGCAAACCGCAGTTTTCATTTCTAAAATATGCCCGCACGCAGGAAGCAGGAAAAGCGGGCACAGGTGAAGCGCAAGGCGGCGGCATCGTCCATTTTCTTGTTACCTACGGGGCATCTGAAAACCGTATAAAAAATGCGGAAAATGCTATTCAGGAGCGCCACCCAGATGCAAAATTAGTCGGACCTGTTACCTACCGCAAAGGCAGCTTTGCCCTGATCACATCATTTAAGGAGGGGAATGAGGTTACCACAAAGGTAGTTGCTGTGGGCAAGGCCCCACTTATGGAGGGCCAGAAGACAGCGGTTTCAATGGCCCTCACCCGTGAAGGTGCAGAGCTGTTATGGGCAAG
>CAZSZQ010000007.1:0-52445 GCA_964610475.1 uncultured Desulfatiglans sp. | reverse complement strand
AGTTTTGTAAATAAAACTAATTAATCGCCGGGGTTGGCTTTGGGCAACAGCCCGTTAAGGCTTGACTTTGATTCAAGCCATCGGCTATTAATGAATCATGAAAGATATCAAAGCCATAGGATTTGATCTGTTCAATACCTTGATAGTCATTGAGCCTGATACACTCGTTCATGCCATGCAAAGAATGATTAAAAGCCTGGTAAAGAGCGGTTTTTCTATTGATGAGACATCATATATCCGTGATTACAGGGAGGCTGCATCCATATACATTGGCAAGGCCAGAAAGGATGGCTTTGAGACCCATAACAGTATCTGGATAAGCCATGTATTAAATGAATATGGCGTTCCTGTACCTCCTTTCGATGAGCGAATAAGCCTTGCTGTAGATGAGTATTTCAATGCATTTTATGACAGGGTGAGTCTTATCCCTGATACCCTTGAAACCCTGACTGCACTAAAAAGCAGGTATTCACTAGGCCTGTTGTCCAACTTTACTCATGCACCTGCTGCACACGAGATATTGGCCCGAACAGACCTGGCCTCATTTTTTGATACGATCCTTATTTCAGGTGAGTTTGGATATAGAAAGCCCCATCCCATAGTATTCGAAGAACTCACCCGGAAACTCGGAGTTGATAAGGAAGCTATTGTATTTACCGGTGATGATCCGGAGCCGGATATCCACGGTGCATCAAAGGCCGGGATAAATCCTGTCTGGTTCACATATGTCCTTGAAAACAATGTGCCAGTTATCAAAGGCTCTATTCAGAGTGAAGTAACAGAACCGGAGATAGATGTCCCGCGCGCCTCATCGTGGAAAGAATTTTTAGCAATTTTAAAACACTAGCTGTCCAAAATTACTGGATTCCACGGTCAAGCCGTGGAATGACGAAAGAGTTAATAGAGCTACTTGAGATGGAATAATTTCATAAATAAACAAAATTGGGTATAATCCGCCGCCTTTCAGGCTATGTCGGGACAAGAACCCCACAGATGAATCATTTGTGCTTGATAAAGAAAAAACATTGTGATAATTGATTATTCCGCAAATAAATCAATATATTGTGTTATTTTAACTAGATGAATGGTTTTGATAAGGAGGAAACATGGATCTGGGATTTAAAGGACAGATAGCACTGGTAACAGGTGCAGGCAGCCAGATAGGCTTTGGAAGAGAGATCGCGCTGTCACTGGCAAGGGAGGGTTGCCCCGTAGTAGCGGTAACAGACATTAATTTTGATGATGCAAAACTCACATGTGAAGCAGTAAAGGCGGCAGGTGCAAAAAGTATCGCCGTAAAGGCGGATGTTACAAATAAGGCTGAAGTTGAGGTCATGGTAAAAGAGGTTATAAATACCTTTGGGGACATAGACATTTTATGTAACGTCGCAGGGGCCATTATGTCAGCGGGTCCTTTTGAGGGCCAGGACCCGGTTATATGGCAAAAAGAAATTGCTCTCAACCTGTTCAGCCCTATGTATGTAGCCGCGGCGGTCTTGCCGGGAATGAGGAAAAAGAGGAAGGGCTCCATCGTGAATATCGGTTCCGGAAGCTCTCATATGTATACCCATGGTGTTGGTGTGTATGCACAGGCAAAGGGCGCACTTGATGTGTTCACCAAGCAACTCGCGACAGCGGAAGCTGCTAATAAAATCAGGGTAAACTGTGTTGCCCCGGGGCCTGCGCCAACAAACTTTATCAAGGCCTCTGACAGGAACGCTGTTATTGAGTTTCTAAAAAAGGAGTTGCCTCTGGGCAGGGCAACATCTGCACAGGATATAGCAAATGCCACGCTTTTCTTTGCTTCGGATATATCTATAGATATTACAGGACAGGTACTTCATGTATCCGGCGGGTCAGTAATGTAAAGATTAGCCATCATATCATTTAGAGACAGGGCAGGCCTTGTCTCTAAAGACATGGTGTTACAAAGGAATAAATATGGTTAAAAAAACATTTCACATCCCCAACATCTCATGCAGTCACTGCATAAAGAACATCAAGAATGAACTTGATGGACTTGAAGGGGTATCAGGGGTTGAAGGCGACCCAATAAAAAAAGAGATAACTGTAGAATTTAACACCCCGGAGACCTTGGAAATAATACGTGAGGTATTAAGGGATATAAATTACCCCCCGACCGACTAAGCAATTTAGCAAATACTTAAATGCCTACCACACTCTTAAAAATACATGGAACAAAACAGGGTGATCTCCTGTCAAAACGACAAAACAGGGCATTCCTACGCAACCAAAATCCACCATCAAAATTTTCTTATTCAATGATGGTAGAGGATTTTGGCGTAACCCTGAGTGCCAGCAAGGTGTTAGGTGCAAGGCACCGAAGGAGCGCCGACTGAGGAGTACAAAAGGTACGCCGCAAGGAGAATCGAATGAATGTAACGCAGCAGATGATACCTTAATGGTAGATCAGAGGCTATCTTTTACCTTGACTAACATATCCATATGGATTAAAAGTGATTGTTCAAATTATTAAAATAACTAAACAAAATCATCATTCACTATTATTTTAAATACTTATATCGGTTTATTTATTATGGAAAAAACAAGCACAGTAACTGAAGATCGCAGAAAAAAAATTGATCGATTAAAAGAATTAGGCATTAACCCCTTTCCGGCAGGTTTCAAATTCAACTTTGATTCAAAAAAGGCTATAGAAAAGTTCGGTGGGATTTCGGGTGAAGAGCTAGAAAAAGATACCACCCAATACACCTTTGCAGGCAGGATAATGGCCATGAGGGTATTTGGCAAGGCCGCATTCATCCACATCAAAGATAATGCTGGAAAGATACAGGCCTATATCAGGAAGGATATGGTCGGTGAAGAAGGATACCAGCTGTTTAAATTATTGGATATTGGTGACTATATTGGTATTAAAGGGTCATTTTTTAAAACAAAAACTGACGAACTTACCATCCTGACAACAGAGATAAAACTTTTAACCAAGTCAGTCAGGCCGTTACCGGAAAAATGGCATGGCCTCACAGATATCGAAACCAGGTACCGCCAGCGCTATGTTGATCTTATTGTAAATGATAATGTAAGGGATGTTTTTATTACCAGAAGTAAAATCATACGTTTTTTCAGGGAGTTTTTTAATTCAAAGGATTTTCTGGAAGTAGAAACCCCGATGATGCAGACCATACCGGGAGGCGCGACAGCCAGACCCTTCAAGACATATCATAATGCCCTTGGTATGGATCTGTACATGAGGATAGCTCCGGAGCTGTTTCTTAAAAGGCTTGTTGTAGGTGGGCTTGACAGGGTCTATGAAATAAACAGGAATTTCAGGAATGAGGGTATTTCTATCAAGCATAATCCTGAATTTACAATGCTTGAATATTATATGGCCTATGCAACATATGAAGACCTCATGACCCTTACCGAAGAACTGTTCAGTAAGCTGCTTGATGAAATTATCGGGAATCTGGTCATAAATTATCAGGGGGATCAGATTGATTTTACTCCGCCCTGGCCCAGGATCTCCCTAAGGGATTCCATCAGAGAAGTGGGCGGGGCAGGCGATGAAGTGTTTAATAATCTTGATGCAGCCATTAGATATGCCCATTTAAAAAATATCACCCTTTCAAAGCAGGACAGCCACGGAAAGGTGCTTGAAAAAATCTTTGATCAGCTTGTTGAACCAAAGCTGATAAACCCCACCTTTATTATAGGGTATCCTACTGAAATATCGCCATTATCAAGAAAAAATGATAAGAAACCCGATATAGTCGACAGGTTTGAGCTTTTCATTGCCGGAAAAGAGATAGCAAATGCCTTTACAGAACTGAATGACCCGGATGATCAGCGTGGAAGATTTGAAAAACAGGTCGCCCTGAGGGAATCAGGAGATGATGAAGCCCAGTTTATGGATGAAGATTTTATTACAGCCCTTGAATACGGCCTTCCTCCAACTGCTGGGCAGGGGATTGGTATAGACAGGGTTGTTATGTTATTAACCGATTCTCCATCAATCAGAGACGTAATCCTTTTTCCGCATATGCGCAATAAACAGACATAATAGAAAGGTTTTCCCCCGTTTAAGACACGGGGGTTTCATTTTTATGTTATATGAACTATTTTTAAGCCTGAGATACCTGAGGGCAAAACGAAAACAGGCATTTATCTCTGTAATCTCGGTCATTTCCATTGCCGGTGTAATGGTTGGTGTGATGTCCCTTATTGTTGTCCTTTCGGTTATGAACGGATTCAGAACCGAGCTTATGTCAAAGATCCTGGGGGTCAGGGCTCACATATGGATAAGCAGCTATGCCGGCAGTTTCAAAGAGTATACAAAAATTTTGGATGATCTCAAACCTATTGAAGGGGTTGTTGCAACATCTCCCGCCTTATCAAGAGAGGTAATTCTTAATTCAGGATACAGTCAGGGGGTGATCCTCAGAGGCATTGACCCTGATACTATTATCAACGTAATTGATATTGCCAGAATGATCAAGAATGGGGATATTTCCTCCCTGAAGGAATCCAGAGGAGATGTTCCACCTATAATCATTGGGAGCGAGCTTGCAAAGAGCATGGGCGTAAAAACAGGGGATATAATCAGGGTCAAGTCAGACGGACGACTCACTCCTCTTGGGAGGGCGCCCAGAAACAGCCTGTTTATAATCACCGGGTTTTTTGAATCCGGATTGACTGACTATGATTCCCATCTGGCATTTATATCGCTCAATGAGGCTCAAAAGATTTTTGGCATGGAAGACAGGATTTCCTATATAGAAGTAAAGGTCGATAACGCCGACCGATCGGATATTGTTAGTAAAAAAATAAAAAAGATGATCGGCAGCGAATATATTGTCCAGGACTGGCGGGAATCAAACCGCAGCCTTCTGGAGGCACTGCAGATTGAAAAATACGCCATGTTCGTCATTCTTACAATGATTGTAATTGTAGGTGCCCTGAATATTATCAGTGTACTTGTCATGACAGTAATAGAAAAATCAAAGGACATAGCCATATTACGAACCATGGGCGCCACAAAAAAGAGCATAATGGGTGTTTTTATGATTCAGGGGGTCATTGTGGGAGTAATCGGGACAGTAGCAGGGATATGTTCGGGTCTGGGGTTATGCTATCTGTTAAAAAAATATGAATTTATTTCATTATCATCTGAGGTCTACCTTATGTCCAAGTTGCCGGTTCTTGTTGATCCCCTTGATGTTATAGTTGTGGTATTAGCCGGGATGTTCCTTTCATTTTTGGCGACTATTTACCCGTCATGGCACGCATCGCGATTGAATCCCGTAGAAACCTTAAGATATGAATAAATAATCCGGGAATTTTACATGCTTGAATTAACAGACGTAAACAAATCATTTAAACACAACGGCAATACCATTGATGTCCTTAAAGGGATTAATATAACGATCGACCAGGGAGACAGCCTGGCCGTAATAGGAGCCTCAGGAGTGGGAAAATCAACCCTGCTGTATATCATGGGAGCGCTGGAGCACCCTACAGGCGGAAATGTAAAATTTCATGGTAAAAACGTTACAGAATTTGATGAGACAGATTTGTGCAGGTTGCGAAATAAAGAGATCGGATTTGTTTTTCAATTCCATCATCTACTCCCTGAATTCAATGCCCTAGAAAATACAATAATACCTGCCCTTATCGCAAGGATCGGGATGAAAGAAGCAAAAGAAAGGGCATTAAAAATTTTAACACATGTCGGGCTTGCCGAAAGGCTGAATCACAGGATTGGGGAACTGTCCGGAGGCGAGCAGCAAAGGGTTGCCATCGCCAGAGCGCTTATGATGCAGCCAAAGCTTCTTCTGGCTGATGAACCTACAGGCAATCTGGATAGAAACACCGGTAAGGAGATCGTTGATCTTCTTCTCCGTATCAGGGAAGAGGAGGGGCTAAGCATGGTAATAGTTACACATAATCAGCAGCTGGCAGAAAATATGACAAAGGTAATGGAGATTGTCGATGGCAAACTACAATAAATCAAAAAGCAGGAGATCCTTGAACCTGGTACACCCTCAACTTGCAAAGTGGAACCTTTTCCTTGTTTTATCTGTTTTTCTTGCAAATCTTTCTGTGCTGTTATCTTTACCGGCAAATGCATTTGGGATAGATAAAAAAATAGCGGTCCTTCCGTTTATGATAGAAACCGCTGAACCAGAGAGAAACTTGAATACTGAACTGCAAAACATGCTTTCGAAATACATGTCTGAAATGGGCTATGAGGTAATTGACACCAATCTTATCAACACTGTACTGGGTGATGACTTTTCATATACCGATCCTGAAAAGACTATCATCCCCCTTGGAAAAGCCAATAATGCCAGCTGGATTATTTTAGGAGAGCTTGCCCAGAAAGAAGGAAGTATCCATTTGAATGTAAAGGCTATGGACCCGGATACAGCAAAAACTCCATTCTCAGTGATGATGATAGAAAATGACAAAAATAACCTTCCTGTAGCCATAAAAAAAATCGCCGAAAGCCTGAGAGATCAGATTAGTAAAAATGTCCTGGTCGCTGATATATTAGTCGAGGGAAATAAAAGAGCAAGTGACGATGCAATATTGAACATAATTGAAAGCAAAAAGGGGGAGTTATTTGATGAGGAGAAGATGGACAGGGATCTCCGAGCCATTTATAAGATGGGGTTTTTTGATGATGTAAGCCCTAATACGGCTGATAGTCCGGGGGGAAAGATCATTACCTTTAACCTTATTGAAAAGCCAATTATTATCAATATAACTTTTAAGGGAAATAAGGCGAAAAAAGAAGATAAACTCCATGAAGAACTTGGAGTAAAACTTTTTTCTGTTCTGAACCCGAGCGAGATAAAGCAAAGCGTAAACAGGCTCCTGGAGTTCTACAGAAATGACGGATATTATGATGTCAAAATAGAAGACAAGATAAAGGTGCTGTCAAATAATGAAGTAACCCTTACATATGAAATCAATGAAGGAGAAAAGGTCTATATCAAGGAAATACGGTTTAAGGGGAACAAGGTATTTAAAAATAAAGAACTTGAAAAGGTCATACTTACAAAGACAAAGAGCTGGCTGTCATGGTTTACTGATGCAGGTGTTCTCGACAAAAAGAAACTGGAATATGATATGCAGCAGATTAATATCCATTATGACAATCAGGGTTATAGAAAGGTACGTGTAGGCGAACCTGAAATAACCTATGACGAAAAGTTAAATGGTCTTATTCTGACTATTAATATTATCGAAGGCGAACGATACATAGTAAATGAGATCTCCTTTGAAGGGGACCTTCTTTTACCAGCGGAACAACTGAAAAAAGGTATCAATATAAAAATGGGGGATCCTTTCAGCTATAAGAATATATATACTGAAATAGATAATATTAAAGATCTTTATGCCAACATGGGATATGCATATACAGAGGTGAAATCTGAATCGAGTGAAATTGAAGACAGCAACCTTGTAAATATAAACTTGAAAATAGAAAAAAATAAGATGGTACGTATAGAAAGAATTAATTTTTATGGAAATAAGATAACAAAGGACAAGGTATTGAGAAGGGAACTAAGGATTTACGAAGGGGATTATTACAGCAAAATTAGGGTGAAGGTAAGCGAGGCAAATCTCGAACGTCTTGAAATCTTTGAAGACCAGGAAGTAAAAACCAGAAAAGGGAGCAGTGACGACCAGATGATTATTGATATTGAAGGAAAAGAACAACTTCAGAGATCAATATCTTTTTCTGCAGGCTATGGCGGCTATGAAAAGTTTATGTTGATGCTCCAGTATGCAAACAACAATATGGGCGGAAGAGGACAGAATTTCGAAATTGAGGCAATGTTGGGAAGCGCTTCGACAAGATTTAATGCCACTTTTAGAGAACCATATCTTTTTGATAAACCTGTGAGGGGCACAGTATCTGCATATAACTGGGACATGGATTATGACGAGTACACAAGAAAACGCCTGGGCGGAAATGCAGGCATAGCTTTTCTTCTTGGTCTGGACGATTTCACCAGGGGAACCGTGCAATATACATATGATGATTCAAAAATGTCTGATGTTTTACAAACTGCCCCTGATGAAGTAAAGTTGATAGAAAGCAATATCCTTACAAGCAGTATAACACTTGGTGTCGAACGTAACAGCAAGGATAAATGGTGGGACACAACAAAGGGGTCATTAAACGCCTTTACCTTTGAGTATGCAGGCGGATTCCTTGGTGGTACTTCTGCATTCAATAAATATATGATACATTCAACCTGGTATTTCCCGGTGTTTAAAAAGACCGTACTGGTTGCAAGCGCTGAACTGGGGTATGTTAAAAAAAGAACAGACGGAATACTCCCAATATATGATAAATTTCGGCTTGGAGGAATAGATAGTGTCAGGGGATATGAATGGGGTACTATATCTCCGCTTGATTCAGTGTCAGGAGTTGAATTGGGCGGTGTAAAAATGTGGCTATACAAACTCGAGTACAGAGTACCGATTATGAAAGGAGAACAAGGGGTTACAGCACTTGTGTTCTTTGATGCGGGTAACGCCTTTAATAAGAATTCAGACTGGAAAATTGGGGGAGGCTCCTCTGTAGGATTTGGTGTCAGATGGTATTCTCCCATGGGGCCGCTCAGGCTGGAATATGGTTTCAAACTTAATGAGCGAGAAAATGATCCTGATTCAGGCAGATTTGAATTTAAAATCGGCGGATCTTTTTAGAAAATTAAGCAAAAAGAAGTATATTATATTGAACAGATAATCTTTTATTAATGAAAGGGGAAATCATGAAACAAGCAACCGGTATTATTCTTATAATAATTTTATTTTTTTCTTTACAACTAACAGCCTCTGCTGCTGAACCTTTGAAAGTAGGGATTATTGATTTTCAGAGATGCGTACAGGAGTCAAACGAAGGAAAAAGAATAGCTGACTCCCTTAAGAATAAACAGATTGAGATGCAGAAGGATCTTGATAAAAAACAGCAGGAACTGCTTGATATGCAGAAGGATATGGAAAAACAGAGCCTTATGCTCAGTATGGATGCAAAAGAAGACAAACAAAAGGAATTTAATAAAAAGAGGCAGGATCTGAACTATTTTGTTCAGGATTCGGATGAGGAGTTTAAAAAAATCAGACAAGATGCACTAATTGGCATCCAGAATATTATTATCAATAAGGTCAATACAATTGCACAGGAGAAAAAATTTGATCTAATTCTTGCAAGGAGTGAAGGAGGCGTTCTCTTTTTCTCTAAGGCTCTTGATATTACTGATGAGGTAATAGCAGGGATTAACAAGGACAAACCATAATAATGCTTCAGGTAAGATATAGATCTAGCAATTTACGAGGTAGTATATGGAATTGAATCTCGGGCAGATTGCCGATCTGGTCAAGGGAAGTTTAACAGGGAAAAGGGAGGCTCTTATCACCGGTATAAACTCCCTGGATAATGCCAGGGAGGGGGATATCTCCTTTTTTTATGATGTAAGATACAAAGAGCAGGCAATCAAGACCAGGGCAAAAGCGCTAATAGTGTCGGAATTAATAGAGGACTTTTCCAGAGACCAGATAGTGGTGGAAAATCCAAAGCTCGCCTATGCCAGGCTGGCTGCGGTTTTTGCCCCACCCATCTCCTCATACCCTTGTGTTGCAAAAGAGGCAGTGATTGACGAAACGGCAGTGATCGGGAAAAATGTCTCCATCTACCCAATGGTTTATGTAGGCAAGAATGCAGTAATAGGGGATAACGTTAACCTTTTCCCTGGTGTATTTATAGGTGACAATGCAAAGGTAGGGGAAAATTCTGTATTGCATCCCAATGTGTCGATATTGCATGACTGCTATATCGGTAAAAATGTGATAATACATGCAGGATGTGTTATCGGTAGCGATGGTTTTGGGTATATCCAGAGCGAAGAGGGGAATATAAAGGTTCCCCAACTGGGAAATGTGAAGATAGATGATGATGTAGAGATAGGAGCAAATACAACTATAGACCGCGCTTCCAACGGTACAACCCATATAAAAAAAGGTGTCAAGATAGATAACCTTGTTCAGATTGCCCATAATGTTACTATCGGTGAACACAGTATTGTTGTTGCGCTTTCAGGCATAGCAGGCAGTACTAATGTGGGTAAAAATGTTATTATCGGCGCCAAGGCAGGCATAAAGGATCACGTAACCATTGGCGACAGGGCGCAGGTGGGATCTGGCGCAGGAGTGCATAAGTCTCTGGCCGAGGGGGAGGCTGTTCTGGGAGATCCTGAAATGCCCCCGAGGTTATGGATGGAAACAAGGGCCTTTATAAAAAAACTCCCTGCACTGAATAAACGGGTAAAAGAGCTTGAAAAAAGAGTAATGGAACTAGAGGAAAGGTAAATTGCCTGAAAAACAGAGAGGAGATATGGACCTACCAATTACATATAAAGAAATAATTAAACTGCTTCCCCACCGGTATCCTTTTCTGCTGGTTGACAGGATAACTGAATTAGAACCATGGAAGAGGATTGTCGGATATAAAAACGTGACAGCCAATGAAGAGTTTTTTCAGGGACATTTCCCTGGAGAGCCAATCATGCCGGGCGTATTGATAGTAGAGGCAATGGCCCAGACCGGGGGCATTCTTGCCCGCCTTTCCATTAAAAGTGAAGGGCAGGATGTACCGAAAATTGTGCTCTTTCTGGGAATAGATAACGTAAAATTCAGGAGGCAGGTTGTCCCGGGCGATCAGCTCAAGTTTGTAGTGGAAACATTAAGAACCGGCTCAAAGGTGTGGAAAATTGCAGGAAAGGCATATGTTGATGAAAACCTTGCTGCCGAAGCAGAGATGACTGCACAGATTGTATAATTTTTTGAATACTCTATCCGCTTGCGGCGGGTATTTTTTAAACCGTTCCAGGGCCTGCCCTGGGGTATCCCTTTAAAAAGTGAATATAAAAAATGACAAAGATTCATATAACCGCTGTAATCAGTCTGGGAGCCGAAATATCCGCAGATTGCGAAATAGGCCCGTATTCCATAATCGGGGGGCATGTAAAAATAGGTAGAAATACCAAAATCGGCGCTCATACGGTTATAGAAGGCAATACCGAAATTGGAGATGATAATAATATCTCTCACCTTGTTACTATCGGTACCCCACCACAGGATATTGGGTATAAGGGAGAAGAGACCCGTGTCGTAATCGGAAACAATAATACCATAAGAGAATACACCACCATCCACAGGGCAACAACCAAGCAGGACCGGGTAACAGTTATAGGAAACAATAATTATATTATGTCATATGCCCATATTGCCCATGACTGTGTTCTTGGCAACAATATCATAATGGTGAATGCAGCAACCCTGGGAGGGCATACCAGTGTAGGAGATCATGTTACATTAAGCTCTTTTTGTGCCTCCCATCAGTTTGTGAGGATCGGGTCATATGCATTTGTAAGCGGACTCACTGGTCTTCCAAGGGATATCCCGCCATACATGATGGCAACCGGACAAAGGGCGGAGCTGTATGGGTTGAACCTTGTTGGCTTAAGACGGCATGGGTTTTCAAGAGGAGCGATCACTGGTTTAAGGAAGGCCTACCGTATCTTATTTCGTGAAAGCAGCCTGCTTAAGGATGGAATAAAAAGGGTAAAGGAAGAATTGGAGCCTTTTCCTGAGCTTGATAACCTGTTGAATTTTTTGACTGCCGACTCAGCAAGAGGGATAACCAGGGGATCAAAAACAAAGGATGAAGAAGAGTAACAAATGGCAGCAGAGACTAACAATATTGGTATTATTGCTGGTGGCGGGCAGTTCCCCCTTATAGCGGCAGAGGCGGCCAGAAAGAAGGGGCTGCATGTTACAGCGGTAGCCTTTGAAGGAGAGACCGACCAATCAATTACAGACATGGCTAATGAAACTGAATGGATAAGCCTCGGACAATTAGGCAGGCTTATCAAGGCCTTTAGACAAAGGGATGTAAAAAAAGCCCTCATGGCCGGGAGTATAAATAAGAGCAGGATGTTCGGGAGTGTCAAGCCGGATCTCAAGGGGATTGCATTTTTATCAAAGTTTGCCCTGTTTCATGATGACAGTATATTAAGGGCCCTTGCAAAAGAGCTGCATGAAGAAGGCATAGAAATAGTCAGTTCAATAATCTACCTGCCTGAACTGCTGGCGCCTGAGGGTTGCCTTACAAAGAGAAAGCCAAATAATGATGAAAAAAAGGATATAGAAATAGGCTGGAAGATCGCAAAGGAGCTCGGACAGCTTGATATAGGGCAGTGTGTTGTTGTCAGAAAAAGGACGATTCTGGCACTTGAGGCAATTGACGGAACCAATGCCACAATCTTAAGGGGCGGTAAAATTGCTGGTGAAAAGGCGGTTGTAGTGAAGGTAAGCAAACCAGATCAGGATCTCCGGTTTGATGTACCATCAGTAGGCATAGAAACAATACAGGTTATGGTAGAGGCTAATGCAGGCTTATTGGCTGTTGAAACCGGGAAGACCCTTATTTTTGACAGTGCAAAAATGGTTGACCTGGCCGATAGAAATGGAATAAGTATCATCTCCTGTAAGCTATCAGAGTCTTAAGAATTATTTAGAAACAAGGTTTTGGATAAATGGTCAGCAAAAAGAAAAAAGTCAAGGTTTGCGTTATTGGCGTAGGCCATATGGGTGAAAAACATGTTGAAAAATATACGGGTAACTCCGGTGTTGAAATTATAGGCGTATCTGATGTGAATATTGCAAGGGCCAGGGAAATCGGTGAAAAATATAATGTAAAGGTATTTGATAATTACGTGGATCTGCTGCCTCTTGTTGATGCAGCCAGCTTGGCAGTAACTACTGAAAAACATTTTGATGTGGCAATAAACATATTAAAGGCTGGTGTACATCTTCTTATTGAAAAACCTATCACCTATGATCTTGAAAGCGCTGATGCGCTGTTAAACGCTGCTGCTGAAAAAAATCTTATCCTGCATGTAGGCCTTGTAGAGAGGTTCAACCCGGCAGTTGTAAGGATTTCGTCCTATCTGAATAATCCGCTTTTCATAGAAACACACAGGATGAATAAATTCACCGAAAGAGGAACAGATGTAGATGTTGTCCTTGATCTTATGATACATGACCTTGACATTGTTCTAAATCTGGTTCCATCCGAAGTCCGGGAGATACATTCTGTCGGCATGAGTGTAATTACGGATAAAACAGATATCGCCAATGTCAGAATTATATTTGAAAACGGTACAGTGGCCAATCTCACGGCCAGCAGGATTTCTGAAAAGACCCTCAGGAAAATACGAGTCTTTCAACCTGATGCCTATATTCATGCCAACTGCTACAGAAAGGAATTCAGCATCACCCGTTTAAATGAAGGGGCCTCAGACAGGATCAACCTTGCCAGGCTTAAGACCGAAAATATTATTTTTGAAAACAGTGATCCGCTGGCAGACCAGATAAATCATTTTGTTGAGTCGGTACGCCAGGGTAAAAGACCTGATTTGAAAGAAAGAGATGAGAGAAAGGCGCTGAAGATAGCGCTTCAAGTCATTGATCAGATACAAAAGGAATGCAAAACATTTCTTCCTGCTAATTAAAGCCGTTTGCTTTTATATAAGGGAACTGTGAAAAATCATACATTAAAAAATGTATTAATAGTAGCAGGAGAGGCATCCGGGGATCTGCATGGTGCAAACCTTGTAAAGGCTATGCTTGAGCTTGACCGTGATATTACCTTTCAGGGTATTGGCGGTGACAAAATGGTGCTTTCAGGTGTGGATATTATTACCCATTCTGCCCAGATGGCTGTTGTAGGTCTTACGGAGGCGTTTCCAAAGGCAAGAATTATCCTGAAATCATATTTCAGACTGCGTTCGATTCTTAAAAAAGAAACTCCTGATCTCCTTATACTTATCGATTATCCTGGATTTAACATCCGCCTAGCAGGTGCTGCCAAAAAATTCGGGGTTCCTGTTCTTTATTATATAAGCCCGCAGGTATGGGCATGGAGAAGAGGAAGAGTAAAAAAAATATCCCGTTATGTAGACAGGATGGCTGTCATTCTTCCCTTTGAAAAGGATTTTTATCAAAAAATTGGGGCAGGGTTACCAGTGGAATATGTGGGGCATCCTCTTATGGATCAGATTCCGAAGAATCTTAACGCAGAATATATAGAGAAGGAATTAGGGGTTAAAAGTGATGACACTGTAATAGGTCTTCTTCCCGGAAGCCGGAACGAGGAGATAAAAAAGCTTCTTCCTGATATGCTGGGTGCTGCAAAAATAATATCTTCCAGACTGAATCATCTCAAGTGTATCATCCCTGTTGCACCGACTGTTTCAACGGATCTTATTAAAGGCATAACAGCGGATTACCCCCTGAAAGTTATCACCACCGGCAGGGGAGTATACTCCGCATTAAAGGTATGTGATCTTGCCCTGGTGGCTTCAGGCACAGCAACTCTTGAAACTGCAATTATGGGTGTTCCGATGATAATTACATACCGCATGTCAGCGCTTTCATACAGTATAGCCAAACGGATTGTAAGGGTTCCCTATGTGGGGCTTGTCAACCTGGTAGCAGGAGAAGAGGTTGCACCTGAACTCCTGCAGGAAAAGGTGTCCCCGGAGATAATCGCCGAAAAGGCCATGGAAATCCTTGCTGATAATAATAAAAAGGTGCTGATAAAAGAAAAGCTTGCAAGGGTTGCCAATAGCCTCGGGGCATCTGGTGCATCAGAAAGAACAGCAAAGATTGCCTTTGAAATGATGAAAAGTTAAAAAATGGCCAGATCAATTTTAATAATAGATGATGAAATAAGCATACTCCAAACCCTTGAAGGAATCCTTACAGATGAAGGATTTGAGGTGCATTCTGAACTGAGCGCTGTTTCAGCCCTTAAAAAAATTGATGAAATGATGCCGGATCTTGTCATTCTTGATATCTGGATGCCTGAAATGAACGGGATCGATGCCCTTGTAAAATTAAAACAGGAGTATCCATACATTCAGGTCATCATGATGTCCGGTCATTCCGATGTTGAAACCGCCGTCAAGGCAACAAAACTCGGGGCATATGACTTTATAGAAAAACCGCTGTCCATAGAAGAGCTGCTGTTGTCCATCAACAATGCACTGAATTTTTATCAGCTTGAAGAAGAGATAGGCATTCTCAGGGAAAGGGACCAGGATAAATATCATATTATTGGCAACAGCGAGACTGTCAGAAAGCTAAGGGAGAGCATAGAAAAGGCAGCGCCTACAAATGCAACTATCCTCATTATGGGGGAAAACGGGACAGGCAAGGAGCTTGTTGCTCATACTATTCACAGGCTCAGCACAAGAAGTCTCAAACCCATGATAGAGGTAAACTGTGCAGCCATACCGGAAGAACTTATAGAGAGTGAGTTGTTTGGGCATGAAAAGGGGGCATTTACCGGCGCAGGGGCGAAAAAGAAGGGGAAATTTGACATTGCTCATGAAGGTACCCTGTTCCTGGATGAAGTTGGTGATATGAGCCTCAAGGCACAATCAAAGACTTTAAGGATACTGCAGGAACAAAAATTCGAACGGGTGGGCGGGTCAAGAACAATCCATGTAAATGTCAGGATCATATCTGCAACAAACAAGAATCTCATGCGTGAAATAGACGCCGGCAGGTTCAGAGAAGATCTTTTTTACAGACTAAATGTGGTACCCATCTCTGTGCCCCCCTTAAGAGAAAGGGCTGAAGATATTCCCGAACTGATTTCTACCTTTATTGATCAGGCTCATCTCATAAGAGGAAAGGGGAAAAAACGGTTTTCGGATGAGGCCATAGAACTATTAAAAAATTACAGATGGCCCGGAAACGTGCGGGAGCTCAAAAACCTTGTTGAAAATCTGATTATCATGTCGAGCGATGATGTGATAAAACTTGATGATATCCCTGCTCCCTATAATCAATCCCCGGTAGTAAAACATGAATACGGGTCTTTTCTAAGTGTAGACAATTTCAGGGATGCAAGAAATCTTTTTGAAAAGGCATTTATAGCGGCCAAGCTCAAAAAATTCATGGGAAATATATCTAAGACCGCAGAAGCCATAGGATTGGAACGAAGCAATCTGCACAAAAAGATCAAGGCTTACGGCCTGGAGGACTTCAGGGAATAGTTTGCCAAAATCCACCGTCTAATTTTTAATCAATGTTGATTTTGGATTTTTGGGAACCTTGGGCACCAGCAAGGGGTTAGATGCAAGGCAACGAAGGAGTGCCGACTGAGGCCGTGCAAAGGGTACGCCGCAAGGAGAAACGACTGCCTGTCCTCTGAAGCAGGCTACTGCGGAGGATGGAAAGGTAACGCAGCAGATAACACTTTGATGGCGGATCAGGGAGTAATGGCTCATCTGCTATTATCGGCTATGTTCAACCTAAACTACTGCGCAAGTTCTCTACTCTACCATTTCACACATAAGACTATTTTTATGTACATATAACTATTATACTCCTTCACTATTCCGGCCACTTATCCTGTTGTTCAATAATTTTAATGGCTAGTTTGCCTACTGTGGCATCGGTCGCATTTACATAAGGGCGAATGCCTTCGACACCACCGTCGATCATACTAAGTATCTCTATGGCTCGTAGCTGCGAATTGGGAGGCGCTGTTTTCATAAACTCAAGGAGATGGGGGATTGTGTCCCTTCCAATCTTTATGAGGACCTCATTCAATGGCTCACTGAGGTTAAAGATGTTCGGATCCTGCCATTCAAGCAAGCCTTGCACCAAAGCGCGAATCGCCTGCGCGTTTGCCATACACCCCATGGTTTGAACCGCAGCTGCTTAAACAAGACTTTGAGGATCCTTCATCAATTCGACTAACGTTGGTATCGCACGATCATCGCAACTACCCAAATAAAGACCGGCAATTCAGCGCAAATTTGAATCTGGGCTGGTTGCGAGCTCGACCATATCATCGTAGAAGGTTGCTCCGCCAAGCGCGAGCGCTGTGCGGAGCGCATTGTATGCAACATCACTGTCGACATCTTCACGCAACAACCAAAGGGGCTGGACGGCGTGTTTATCCCCCATCCCTCCGAGTGAATCAATGACTGCCAGGCGCACTATTGCACGTTTATCGGCCAGAGCTTCGATCAGCGGTGGAACGCAGTCAGGAAGGTGGATATCGGATAGGGTATATGCGGCACCCCAGATTACCTTTTAATTCGAGTCGTGTAGTGCAGTCGCCAGTGCGGGAATAGCTTTCTCCTGAGTCGTGCGTAGTTGTATTATTGTTCTTTCTGCTCCAACCAAATAGCTGACAGCCTCCTCGCACATAACTTGATCATCGTTTTTCAAATTCTCTAACAAAATGGGAATCGCAGCTGCATCCAGTTTGTTAGCAACACGAAAAAAATTCTTTGAATGGGCTAACAAAGGCGACCTGAGTATATCTGGACGAAAAGAAGCGAGTGCGTCAACAGCAGCTTGACGCACATCAGGATGCCGGTCGTCCATTGCGGTGGTCAATTGGTCTATGACACTAATATTCCGGCTCTCTGCAATCTTCTGAATGGCCTCTATCCTCTTAACCGGATCCTCAGAATACAGCTGCTGTTTGAGAAGATCCGCAGAACAACGTTGTCGTTTAGCCAGGTACATAGAACGTAACCGTTGTGTAAGCTGCCACTTTGTCATTAGATTCTCCTGAGAGAAAATACGGGGTCAGCCATTGACCGGGCTGTTGCCCAAATAAGATTATGATCACAAGTTACTCTTTTTCAAAATTTGGTATTGAATAATTTCAATAAGTTAGTAGAGTGACTTTTCGGATGAATACACACAAAAGCACAATTCAGTGCGTTGGGTAACATCCCCTTAACATTAGACATATTCCGCTCAATATTGTTTATGCTTTTCTTCAATGAAAGGCCTTTTCCAGGGTACTGCAAAATCTTTCTTTTACCTTGGCTACAGATGAAGAACTCAACCCTACAAAATCTTTCCCAACCTCTTTATTTCTTAACTCAGTATTGGTTTTCAGTAAATATTAAAAGAGTCTGCTGTTGACTCTCGGTGTTTTGTAATAATGCTTGCGCTCTATTAT
Organism: uncultured Desulfatiglans sp.; assembly: GCA_964610475.1. GTDB lineage: Bacteria > Desulfobacterota > DSM-4660 > Desulfatiglandales > HGW-15 > JAAZBV01. The sequence goes on along the minus strand of CAZSZQ010000007.1, from coordinate 34,387 downwards.
CTATGTTCTTTTAACCCAGATTTTGCATTAGAAATCGTTGTGAGGATTGAAAAACCAAAGCGAAACGCGAAGTTGGAACAATTTTGACCCGGAAGCATATGCACAATATGGTGAGGATCAAAATCGTGAAACGAGCGTTGCAGCAAGGTTTTTCAGGCCGCAGTAGATGGCTACTGCAAAATCTGGGTTTAACGTTTTACTCTCTTGACATTGCTACTGGCCCCACTATTGCTTCGATCCAACAGGTGACGCCAGTATCTCGATATGGTATTATTAGCGGTCTGCAGATAAGTCTCTTCTGCTAATCAAATCACCAAGAGTCAACTGTAGCCCCTTTATTATTTGAGTTTAAAATAGTCACAAAAAAAATCTGCCAGTTTTTCAGGATTATTGAGGTCAAAGACCGGGATGTGGATGTCCAGTTTTAAGTCAGAGGCAACTGCAATTAGGTTGGGGTCGTTAAGAAATTGCGGTTTTTCATGGACTGATGATCTGAATATCTCTATCTTTGGTCGCTTTTCCGTTTTGTAGCCTTCAACAATTATTATATCCATGCCATTCATAAATGGTATCAGTTCATCTAACATAGGATCATGATCAGATTTCATTATCATTGCTACACAGTCAGGAGAAGATATGATTGTTTTATCTGCACCCGCCTTTTGATGGCGAAAGCTGTCTTTTCCTTCTTTATCAATTTTAAAGCCTGCATGATGGTGCTTTAATGTGCCCACCTTAAGGTTCTTTTTTTTCAGCACCGGCAGAAGTTTTTCTACAAGGGTTGTTTTTCCTGATCCTGACCACCCTGCTATGATTATAACGGGAGGCTCATCTTGTTTTTTATTGGACAGCAATTTTGATAACCTGGATGAAGTTAATTGACAAAGGATTTTTTTATTGTTTCTTTTCAAAGATATCATTAAAGATACGATCATCAGCCTTAAGGCATTCCTGTTTAAGCTGGTTATATTTTTTTAATAATTCCTTTCCCTCATCTGTAAGCTTGGAGCCCAGCTTTCTGTCCGTATCAACAATACGAGACTTCAAATATCCCTCGGTGGTCTTTATCTTGCTCCAGACCCCCTTATAGGACATCTTCATAACCTTTGCTGTCTGATTAAGAGACCCTGTTTTTTCTATTGTCTCAAGAATCTTCTTTCTTCCCTCGCCAATAATGATATTATTGTTTTCATCAACAACCCATTGTTTTGAAAGTAATTTAAGATCCTTCATGGTTCCTCCTATTTTCTGGAAATTCATATATTGTACAACCTGAAAAACTCAAATTAAAAAATTACCCAAGCTCAACCCAGAGATCTCCGCTTTTTCCCGGGTCATATCCGCCAAGATCTATTACCCTTTTTCTGAAACTGTCAGACCTTATTGTTTTGATAAGCTCCTTTATATTCGGATTATCAAGATGTTCAGAGGGGATTATAAGATCATACTGCTCTCTCACAATCGGGATAAACTCCAGATTCAGGGCATTTGCCGCTGCATATATACCCATGCCACAGTCAGCAGCCCCGCTTAAAATATCTACAGCAACAGCCATATGGGTATACTCCTCATGGTCATATCCCTTTATCTGTGAAGGTGCATACCCTGATTGTTTAAGCTTATAATCAAAAAGTATGCGGGTGCCTGAACCAGCCTGCCTGTTCACAAAGGAGAGATCCTCTCTTAAAAGGTCGTTAATCCCCTTTATGCCCTTCGGGTTACCCTTTTTAACGATCAATCCCTGATCCCTCATGACAAGGTGAAAGACGCTAACATTAATGCCCTTTAAATATTTCCTGATATATGAAAGGTTATACTCTCCGGTCTCCTCATCAAGAAGATGGGCACCCCCAAGGTGAGACACCCCTTTTTTTATTGCCATGAGCCCGCCGAGACTCCCCACATTACCAGACGAGACCCTTATATCTTTGCCCCCCTTTCTTATCTCATCGGAGATAATATCAAGGCTTATGTCATGACTCCCTATAATAACAATGGTGTTCTTCAGCTCCTCATCATCAACAAGCAGCTCTGCCTCAACCTCCTCTTCCTGGGTGATCCCTTCTGACAGGGCCGGTATCCTTATGATTCCCTCTGCCCTTGTGAGGGTGGTTACTGAACCTGCTGCCCTTGGAAGGGGAGTTGCCACCATCTTACCGCCAACACTACCTATATTGACCCTTAAAAACTCCTCTGTACCAAGTTTGGAGGGGATATTTCGCGACGGTTGCACGCTTATAGTCTTTCTTTTATTTAGCCTGATATCCTGCATGCTGTGTAAAAGTGGTTTTACAAACTGATCAAAGGAGAGGACCGCCGAGACTGTATATCCGGGGTTTCCTATAACCGGCTTGTCATTTATTTCGCCCAGGATAGTCGGTTTACCCGGCATCATTGCAACGCCATGTACATGCACCCTGCCCAGTTCTGCTATGATGCTAGCCGTATAATCCTTGCTCCCTGCTGATGAACCGGCATTAATTATGATCATGTCAGAGTCAGATTCTGAGGCGCTGATAAGCGCATTGCGTATCGACTCGATATTGTCAGGGATGATATCCTTTACAATGGGGATGCCATGGCTTTCTGCTACAAGACCGGAGAGGGTAACCGAGTTGGATTCTATTATCTGCCCCTCAGAAATGGAACCCATATCCGCCCCTAAATCTTTGAGGCTTACAAGCTCGGTCCCTGTAGGGATTATGGTTACCAGCGGCATTTTTCTTACTGGTATGCTGATGATACCTGCGGAAATAAGGGCACCCATGTCATATGGTCTTATCATGTGGTTCTGGGGTAAGAGGAGCTGTGTTGCCACAATGTCCTCCCCCACCTTGCGTACGTTCTGCCAGGGGTATGCAGGAGACATTATCTCAATTGTCTCTTCATCTACCTGATGCAGCTTCTCCACCATTATTATGGCGTTGTAACCTTTAGGCAGCACCTGCCCTGTATTGATCCAGATGGCGTCCTTTCCTGTCTTGAGGATTTTCGGTTCTTTTTCTGTGGTACCGTAGGTATCTTCTGCACTTACCGCAATGCCGTCCATTGCAGCGGCATGATATGAGGGGGCTGAAAGCCTTGCATAAACAGGCTCTGCGGTTACACGGCCCAGGCTATGATCAACATCAATAATCTCAGGCAGGGTCTTCCTGCCTTCCCATCTTTTAAAAAATATCGACCTTGCATCCTTTAATGTCTTCAAATCAAGGTACACATTCCGCTTCATGTAATACTCCGGAGAATCCTTAAACAAATAAAAAACACATTTAAATATGTAACTATGAAAACCACTCGGTTAGTTGTTGAAAAGCATAACATCAACAGCCTGCCCCTGATAGACCCCTTCATAGTTTCTGTCTATCCTGATCAGTCCGTGGGCATCAACCAGTGTGGATATCAGGCCTGATTTACCGAAAACCGGTACAGCTAAAAACTTACCATTATCATTTTCTATCCTGACCCTTATAAAATCATCCCTGCCGCTTTTTGATTCTATGTTTCTGCTGATATAGGCCTTGATGCTTCTATTCAAAACTGTATCATCACTATTGCATCCTTGAAGCCTTCTGATGAATTCTTTTAAAAAAACCTCTGCCACCACCATTGCAGATGTTGCATGCCCGGGAAGACCAAACACGGCGCGGTTACCAACCCTGGCTATTATTGTAGGCTTGCCGGGGCTAATGGATATGCCATGGGCAAGAAGCTCCATATGTTCAAAAGACTCAAGTACCTTGAGTGTCATATCCCTTGCACCAACAGAGCTTCCGCCCGAAATCCATACTGTGTCTGCGCAGGCAAGCCCTTTTTCCACAAGTTTTTTGAGCTCATTAAAATCATCCCTGCATAATCCCAAAATAACAGGCTCTGCCCCCTGCTCTCTGCAGAATGCATTAAGGGTGTAGCTGTTAATATCCCTTACCCTGCCCGGACCCGGTTCCTTTTCAATAGGGACAATTTCATCACCGGTAGAGATAATAGCAACCCTTGGCCTCCTGAATACGGGAATCTCCCTTATGCCCAGACCGGCGAGCAACCCTATATCCTGTGGCCGCATTTTTTTTCTGGCGTTAAAGGCTATTGAACCTTTTTTAATATCATCTCCCGGGGATATCACATTTTCAAGGGGGGATATGGAGCGGCTAACCTCTATGGTGTTTTTATCAAGGTTATGACAATATTCCAGCATGACTACCCCGTTTGCCCCTTCAGGCAGCATGCCCCCTGTGGAGATCCTAATGGCCTTACCACGCGAAACGGCAATATCCGGGACATCGCCCATTAAAGCCTCTCCAATTATTTCAAGAAAAGCAGGTAGACTCTCTGTTGCACCGAAGGTGTCCTGTGCCTTAACAGCATATCCATCCACCGATGTTCTATAAAACCCGGGCAGCTCTTCAGGGGAGATGATATCCCTGCTTATGTAGAGGCCGGTCGCATCGGAAACAGGAACTGTCACCTCCTCAACCGGGCCAAAACCCCTTACAATTTCAAGGGCCTCTTCTGTTGTAATTACCTTAAAAAACAATATATTACCGCCTCCGCTTACTATGTCGGCAAATCAAAAAAATACGCTTTATCTATATTTTATTCATTTATTATTTCATGTTAGACATAACATATAGTTAGGGGTTTAACAATATTATTATTATACTTTTATTAACATATACAGAAGATTGGGAAATTAAAAACACCCTGTAAACATGGGGTTACAGGGTGCTGGGATATTTATAATTTATTTATCAGACAACGCAGCTATACCGGGCAGGATTTTTCCTTCAAGGTATTCAAGTGATGCACCGCCTCCTGTTGATACATGGGAGAGCCTTTCTTCAACACCAAATTTTTTTGCAGCAGCAGCACTGTCCCCTCCTCCCACTACCGATACAGCAGAAGAATCCGCTATTCCTATTGCGATTCTTTTTGTGCCCTCTGCAAACTCATCCCGCTCAAAGACACCCATAGGCCCGTTCCACAGGATAGTGCCGGCCTTCTTAATTTTTGTAAGGAACAGCTCTATGGTTTTGGGTCCGATATCAATCCCGAGGTATCCATCCTTAATATTCTCATCCATTGTTGTTATTACACTTTTCGGGTTATCAAAGCTGTCACATGCAATATGATCTTTGGGAAGTACAAGCTCCACCTTACCCGCCTTATCAAGGATGGTTCTCGCCAGGTCCAGCACCTCCGGCTCATATCTTGATGAACCTATCTTTATCCCCTTTGCATACAGGAAGGTATAGGCCATTGCACCTCCAATGAGTATTACATCCACCTTTTTGAGCATATTTTCTATCAGTGGCACCTTGTCTGACACCTTTGCGCCCCCAAGTATAAGAACAAAGGGTCTTTCAGGGGATCTTGTCACCTTTTCAAAATACTCTATCTCCTTTTTAACAAGAAACCCTGATACTGATTCAAGATAGTGTGTAACCCCTTCTGTAGAGGCATGGGCCCTGTGGCTGGTGCCAAATGCATCATTTACAAATATGTCACCAAGTCTTGCAAGCTCCTTTGCAAAATCCGGATCATTTTTTTCCTCTTCCTTATGAAATCTTAAATTTTCAAGGAGGACAACATCCCCTGGCTGCATTTTATTAATAATGTCAACAACATCAGGGCCAATACAGTTCTCCGGTTTTTTAACCGGCTTCTTTAATAACTCTCTGAGCCTGAAAGCAACCGGAGTAAGCCTCATCTTTTCCTTGACCTCACCCTTTGGCCTCCCGAGGTGGCTCATCAGTATGACCTTTGCACCATTTTTTATGGCATATTCAATGGTGGGAAGAGACTCCCTTATCCGGTTGTCATCTGTAATATTCAGATCATCATCCAAGGGTACATTAAAATCTGTTCTTATCAATACCCTTTTATTCTTAATATCTACATCTTTTATGCATTTTTTATTCATTTTATTGCCTCTTATTAAAGTTGACAGTAGTAATTAATAAAATTTTTATTAATTAAAACAAATCTAAATCATCTATATCGATTCAAATATAATTTTATGATCAATAAGGCTAAGATTCTTTATCTTTCCCTTTATATTGATCTCCTCTCCAAATATGTTTACGAGCCTAATGCTATCACCTTTAGCTTCCAAGAGATCAATATCCTCCATCAATAGTACATACTCTCCATGGTTTTCCATAAAGGCTGATGACTGACACATAACTTAAACCTCCTTTATCATTTTTACTGCTTTCTGAACCATATGAGGGAGTGGCTCTCCTGTTGTACCAACGATTTGCACATTCTCCTGTGTCAGGGGAATCAATATCTTCTTAGCATGGCTTGAGCATATAGCTTCTGCCATATCAGTAGTAACCTCCCCCATCATTGAATTTGCCATTATTACAGCTAAGGGACCCATTATAACATCAACTGAGTTACAGGTTCTTATAATGGCATTTTCTCCTGTAGCTCCTCTATTGGCGCCGGACTTCATCATTTTTGATGTTGCAGTGGAATTTGTTCCCAGGGCATATATATCAAGATCATACCCATACTCTTCCCGTAACCCTTTTATTATTGAAGAACCTATCCCCCCCCCTTGACCATCTATTACCAGAACAATCACAAAAACACCTCTATTTATAAATATATTGCATATATCTGTTAACCTATATATAAAACACTAAGACTATTTTAGCATATAAAATGCTTGGAAAAGTATATGTCCACTCCCTATGTTATTTTTATCTTTGTATCCTTTATCACAGGCGCTATACCCTTTGGATTAATAATTAGCCGTAAGATTGCGGGAATAGATATTACCAACAGAGGAAGCGGGAATATAGGAGCTACAAATGTGGCGCGTGTACTCGGTATAAAATGGGGGCTCCTTACTCTCTTCCTTGATATCGCAAAGGGTTTTTTCCCCCTGATAATTGCATCAAAATTTGCTACACATTATCATGACTTTATTCTGTTTACCACATCATTTGCTGTCTTACTGGGCCATATGTACTCGCCTTTTTTAAGGTTTAAGGGAGGAAAGGGTATTTCTACTGGCTTTGGTATATTTCTCGCCCTTTCACCCCTATCAGCAATGATTGCACTTTGCATCTTTATAATAACTGTATATATATTCAACTATATCTCTCTAGGGTCAATAGCAGGGGCATGTTTTATGCCTATTATATTAACTTTACTTGATAAACCGTTGACTGTTATAGCAATTGCCTTATTAACCGCCTTGTTTATTCTTGTTGCCCACAGTAAAAACATAATCAGCATTATTACAGGGCATGAAAGAAAATGGAAAGACAGATCAAGAGAGAACTTCAAGTAGCCTTTCCAGCTCCTCATCAGAGTAAAAAAAAATATTGATCTGTCCCTTTTTACCGTGTCTTTTTATCTCAACCTTTGTCCCAAGTGCCTTTTTTAACCCGTCTGCCAGGGAGGTTATATAGTATTCCTCTTCGCCTTTTTCCTTTTTTAGGATATTTTTGGAAGCTCCTCTTTTTATTAGTTTTTCTGCCTGCCTGACAGAGAGCTGTCTTTTAAATATTATATCTCTATAGCTTTTTTGATCTGCAGGGGTTTTCAGTCCTGCAAGTATGCGGGCATGACCCATTGAAAGGTTACCATCTATTACATCCTTCTGAATATCCAGAGGAAGAGATAATAGTCTCAGGAGATTGGTAATGGTTGTCCTGTCTTTACCCACCCTCTTGGCAAGTATTTCTTGAGTAGTATTTGAATTTTCCAGCCATTTTTTATAGGCCTGTGCCTCTTCAATGGGATTAAGATCTTTTCTGTGGATATTTTCTATCAGAGCCAGCTCAAGTGATTCTATTGGTGTTGTCTCCTTTACCACAACAGGGACAGTTTCTAGACCTGCTCTCTGTGCTGCCCGCCATCTTCTTTCACCTGCAATCAACTGGTATCCATCTTTCAGTTTACTCACAAGGATAGGAGTAATAATTCCCTTTTCTCTTATAGATCCGGCTAGATCCTCTATTGCAGTATCCTCAAAAAATTGCCTAGGTTGCATGGGATTAGGTTGAATTGCATCAACAGGACATAGGAAATATTCTCCAGATTTATGTTCTTCATTTTCTGCATCCGGTATTAATGCGGATAAGCCTTTCCCCAAAGCCTTTCTCTTAATCATTTTTTTCTCTCCGTTTAATTACTTCCTTGGCAAGATCAAAATAACTTCTTGCCCCCTTTGATTGGATGTCATACATAATAATAGGTTTACCATAACTGGGAGCTTCACTGAGTCGCACATTTCTGGGAATCACAGTATTAAATACAGTACCCTTGAAATGTCCCCTCACCTCTTCTTCTACCTGAGAAGAAAGATTATTTCTTGCATCGTACATGGTAAGCAATATTCCAACTATCTTTAGGTCAGGATTCAGTCTCTTTTTTACAGCCTTAAGCGTTTCCAAGAGTTGACTCAATCCTTCAAGGGCATAATATTCGCATTGAAGGGGAACAAGCACATAGTTTGCGGCAGTTATTGCATTAAGGGTCAGAAACCCCAGGGAAGGAGGACAATCAATTATAATAAAATCATATTGATCTTTAACTTCATCTAGCCGTTTCTTGAGGAGGAATTCCTTGTTATCTTCAAGATACATCTCTATTTCAGCGCCAATTAGTTCCTTAGTCGCACACATAAGAATCAGCCTTGGCATCTCTGTCCTTACTACCGAGGCATCAACCGATACAGAACCCAGCATGAAATCGTAAAGCCCTGTCTTTTGGACTGACTTGCTGAATCCAAGTCCAGTTGTTGCATTGCCCTGTGGGTCAGAATCAATTATCATCACCTTTTTTCCTGCTTTTGCCAGAGATGCAGAGAGATTTACTGCCGTTGTTGTTTTCCCAACCCCGCCTTTTTGATTTGATATAGCAATAACACACCCCATGAAATGATATTCTCCCTGTGTTGCTTTTTTATCAATTATTATTTGAAAGTTATGCAGATAACACACCGGTCAAATTTTGTATAGATATTTTCTTCAGAATTGATTATCCATTAGCACTAACTTAATACCTTCAACTTGTTCACCCGTTTATGTTCCACGTGAAACATCTTTTTTGAAATCCCGTAATGTTACACGTGGAACATAAATAATGATTGGTCTTATACAACCAATAATCAGGATATTTGGCGATTTTTGATGATTGTGAAAATTTTCATATGTAGTAAAAAAATTTAAGCTCAATATATTGTGATATCAAAATGAAAATATTGGAATATTGCGATAAATTCAGGTTTTATTGAACCGTTATTCAAAGACATGCATAAGAAAATACTATTATAACTGCATATATTTAATATCATGCCCTCTATTTAATATATGAGCCCCTATCTGATCATGTGAGGATTATATAACCAGGCGTATTTTGTCTCCACTAAATCCCTATCTATTTGTTATTATTGTTTAATGTATTATACACTTATATCATTTTCCCTTCCAGTCCTCTTTTCCGGGGTAATAAAAATAATATAACAAATTCCCGTTTTCAAAAAAGTTTATAAAAAAAATTTTTATTTATTTATTTTTATTCTAAAACATGGGCTGTCTTTAAAAAACAAACAGGGCGGTAACTAATTGACTTGAAAACGGATATTGTGTTTAAGGAAAAAATATTTAAAAAAGACTTACCTATAAAGGAGATAAAACACATTTTTTTAATAGTATTTTGTCTGTTTAAGTTGAATTTTAAAGCAATTTCAAGAAAATCGATGATATACATTTGTTAATTTGTTATTAAACAATATTAAATAAATGTCGAACCTTTTGAAATCTATAAATAAATCCTAGTTTTTATTAGCGCCTGATCAGGTACTGCTTTAAAGAGCTTAAATCATTTTATTCTATTTAATCAGCTGGTTATATTCTGTCAAAAATCAATGCGTATATAATTCAATCTCCTATGTCATTCCTTTTGACAGTTTTTCATGTTTATTAGATAAATGCCTCCGTCTAAGCGTCACGTCTTTTTTTTTCATATGTACCTTATGTGTAGTGGAGCAGAACATGTGTGCGTTGTGGAATGAATTGAAGAAAAACATAAAAGAACAGATTCCCGAAAAGAGTTATTCTCTCTGGATAAACAGCATATCATTGATTGATGAAAAAGAAGATGTTCTTGTGCTTGGTTGTCCTAACAAGTTTTCCATGAACTGGATTATTGATCATTACGGCAGTCTTTTAGAGAATGCCCTGAAGGATATGGGAAAAGATCAGAACATTATATTTAAGGTGGCTGTCCCGATCAGGAAAAAGAAAGAGCCGGATATATTTCAACCTTCTCCGCAAATGGATATGCCTAATTTTTCCCCAAGAAGAGAAAGGGGTAAATTTCATTTCAATAGGGAGTTTACCTTTGACAGGTTTGTTGTAGGGGCCTGCAATGAATTTGCCTATTCTGCCTCAAGGGCAATGGCATCCGGATGCAGCTGTTCCTATGACACCCTTTTTATGAGGGCAAATACCGGGCTTGGCAAGAGCCATCTTTCACAGTCCATAGGTCATATGCTGCTTGAGAATAGCCCTGATGTGCGGGCATATTATATTACTGCAGAAGATTTTGTTAATGAAATGATCTTTGCGTTAAAAAATAAGAGGATAGATGAATTTAAAAATAAATATCGTCGCTCCTGTGATGTTCTAATGCTTGAGGAGGTGCATTTTTTAAGTGGCAAAGAAAAAATACAGACTGAACTTGGATATACACTTGATGCCCTGGCCAATGATAGAAAAAAGCTGATTTTTACCAGTTCTCTTCTTCCAAAGGACATACCAAACATGTCAAAAGAACTAACATCAAGACTTACATCCGGGCTCATCACCACCCTTGAAAAACCTGATTATAATACAAGAGTAAAAATAATTGAGAAAAAGGCATCTGAACACAACCTGTTACTTTCAGAGGAGATCGTCAATCTTTTTGCTGAAAAGCTTACTAAGGACATCAGGCAAATAGAGAGCACCTTAAGGTGTTTCAAGGCAAAGGCTGATTTTATGAATGTAAAAACAGATATAAATCTGGCCAAAGAAGTACTTAAGTACCAAATAACCGAACTAAGCACCATTTCTCTGGACACGATAAAAAATCTGATATGTAAATATTACCAGATAGAACATTCTGTACTTCAATCCAAGTCCAGGAAAAAAATACATACATATCCAAGGAATATGTATGTTTATCTGTCCCGTAATTATTCAGATGCAACACTTGAAGAGATAGGCAAGTCAATAAACCGGAACCATTCTACAATTATTTACTCTTCAGAAGTTATCGAGAAAAAAATGAAATTCGATAACATTGTAAAAAATCAGGCGGAATTTTTAAGCCAGAAGATCAAGGATATAGTCGTTTAAATGGGCCGTAGCCCTGGATTATATGGTTTTTTATGGCAGTGTGACTGTGAAGAGGTCACAGGTTATTCTGGATAAAGCATCTCTTTACAGTCCCGCGCAATTTTATTCCTATAAAACACCCATAAATACTCCTCATCTTTAGGGGATAAATTAAACCTTGTTGCGGATTGGATTATTAATTTATTAATATTGCTTTCATGAGCTTCTTGGCATTTTGATGAAATCCATTTAACAGACTTTCGCAGGGTTTCTCCCTCTGGTATTAAATTAGACAATCTCTAATCTCCCCTCCATTAATAGACAAATCCTGTATGGATTACATATAGCATAAAGTTTGCGTCATAACAATCAAGTTCATATCGAGAAATTTAACATGATAGGCTTGCTTGAGTTCCATGGATCAGGTTTATTAATTGGAAAATAAAAAAACCTGTTTTATAAAAACAGGTTTTTTTTATGATAATGGCGGGAGCGACGAGGCTCGAACTCGCGACCTCCGGCGTGACAGGCCGGCGTTCTAACCAACTGAACTACGCCCCCGGATATCCCGGATGTTAACAGAACAGATACCTTTTTTATTATGCTTAATCAAGCTTTTTTTAAAAATGGTGGGCGGAACAGGGCTCGAACCTGCGACATTCGGCTTGTAAGGCCGACGCTCTCCCAGCTGAGCTATCCGCCCGGAGAATCCGCTCTTTTCTCATACAGACCAATTATTGTCAAGCATTAATGTGTAGTAACTTCATTATTTTGAGGCGGTTTTATCTCCATACACGCTTCAATGCTGAAGGGAACACATTTCTCTTCCGGTGCAAAAAGTTCTTCATCTTTGTTTAATATAAGGGCCTCTTTTAAAACCTGGTCCATATGTTCAACAGGAACAATCTCTACCTTTCTTAAAATTTTTTCAGGGATTTCCTCAAGGTCTTTTTTATTTTCAATGGGTATCAGCACCTTGGTAATATTCCCCCTGTGGGCAGCAAGTATCTTTTCCTTAAGACCCCCAATGGGAAGTACCCTTCCCCTGAGAGTTATCTCACCAGTCATTGCAACCTTGTGATTAACAGGTCTGCCAGTAAGGGCTGATATGATAGTAGTAGCTAACGCTATACCTGCGGAAGGTCCGTCCTTGGGGATAGATCCTTCAGGTAAATGAATATGTATATCAATTTTTTCGTAAAAGAGGTCCGGAAGCTGAAGCTGCCTTGCTCTTGTTCTTACATAACTCATTGCCGCCTGAGCGGATTCCTGCATTACATCACCAAGTTTTCCGGTGAGTTTGAGAGCTCCTTTCCCAGGCATAATAGCTGCCTCTGTCTGCAAGAGCTCTCCTCCTACCTCTGTCCAGGCAAGACCGGTTGTAACTCCAACAGTATCGTGTTCTTCCATACTGCCAAACCGGTACTTGATAACTCCAAGGTATTTGTTCAATGATGAAGCAGCGATATTAACCTTTGTCTTTTTACCTTTTTTAACAACTTCCTTGGCAACCTTCCTGCATATCGAGGAGATTTCCCTCTCAAGGTTTCTTACGCCTGCCTCTCTGGTATAATTTCTGATAATATTAAGAAGTGCCTGATCTGAAATGTTAATATTTTTATCAGTAAGGCCATTTAACTCAATCTGTTTTTTTACCAGGAACTGTTTGGCAATGTTAAGTTTTTCCAGCTCGGTATAACCAGCAAGCCTTATTATCTCCATCCTGTCCTGTAAGGGCAGAGGGATATTGTACAGGGTATTTGCAGTTGTTATAAACAGAACATTTGACAGATCATAATCAAGATCTAGATAGTGATCATTAAAAGAATAATTTTGCTCAGGATCAAGCACTTCAAGGAGTGCTGCTGACGGATCACCCCTGAAGTCAGTACTCATTTTGTCGACTTCATCTAGGCAGAATACAGGATTACTGGACTTTGCCTTTTTGATATACTGTATTATCTTTCCAGGAAGGGCACCTATATATGTTCTTCTATGTCCGCGGATTTCCGCCTCATCCCTCACCCCTCCAAGTGAAAGCCTGACAAAATTTCTTCCCATGGATCTTGCTACGGATTTGGCAAGAGATGTTTTTCCTACACCCGGAGGGCCAACAAGGCACAGGATAGGACCTTTAATTTTTTTGGTAAGATTCTGTACTGCAAGATATTCCAGTATCCTTTCTTTAGGCTTTTTAAGGCCATAATGATCTTCTTCAAGAATTGTCTTTGCCTCATCCAGATCCATTTTGTCTCTGGTGTTTTCATTCCATGGTAATGCTATTATCCAGTCAATATAATTTCTTACAACCGTTGCCTCTGCCGACATGGGAGACATCATTTTGAGTTTGTTGAATTCCTGCCAGACCTTAACCTTAGCCTCCTTAGTAAGTTTTTTCTTTTTTATCTTTTTCTCAAGCTGCTCCAATTCAGCCTTAAAATCATCTTTTGTACCCATTTCCTTCTGGATAGCACGCATCTGTTCATTGAGATAATAGTCCTTCTGGGTCTTTTCCATCTGCTTCTTGACACGTCTTTTCAGGCGGCTTTCAATAGAAAGGATCTTTATTTCACTAACGAGCTTCTTAAAAAGTGTTTCAAGCCGTTCTTCAACAACTATTTTTGATAGAATTTCCTGTTTGTCGGAAACATTTAGCCCCAAATGAGATGTTATTGTGTCAGAAAGCTTTGAAGGATCATTAATCGCAGAAATAGTGATTGTAAGGTCTTTACCTATTTTTTTATTTAACTTTGCATATTCATCAAAACTTTCAGTAATAGACCGCACTAGTGCCTGGACCTTTGGGGAGTCTTCGAATTTTTCACTGACAGGAGTTGCCTCAACCATGTAGAAATCAGGATTGTCAAGGAATGTCTCTATTCTTGCGCGGATTTTCCCTTCAATAAGTACCTTTACAGTGCCATCAGGGAGGGTAAGTTTTTGAAGGACTGATCCCAGGGTGCCGAATGTATAGATATCGTTTTCGACAGGGTTGTCTATGGAGGCATCCTTTTGGGCTGCAAGGAATATCTCCTTGTCTTTTGACATGGCATAATCAATAGCCCTGATAGATTTTTCCCTGGCAACAAACAGATGGACTACCCTGTTGGGAAACACCACCATATCTTTAAGGGGTAGAAGAGGGTATCGGTTGTTGACTTCTGTGAAAAATTGCATTGGATCTTTTTTATTCAAATCAAACATAATTTATGCGTAACCCGCCTTGTTTTCATATACCAACAAAGGTTCGGTTCCTTTTGAAATAACGCTCTCTTCTATTATACATTCTCTGACTCCGGGCATGCTTGGAATGTCATACATAATATCAAGCATTACGGTCTCTAATATTGCCCTGAGCCCACGTGCCCCGGACTTGCGCTTTATAGCATCCTTTGCAATGGCTCTATAAGCCTTTTCTTCGAATTTAAGGTCAACACCTTCAAGCTCAAAGAGTTTTTTATACTGTTTTACCAAGGCATTTTTGGGTTCTGTGAGTATTCTCACAAGGGCATCTTCGCTCAAATTATTAAGAGTTGCAATTATGGGTATGCGGCCTATAAACTCCGGTATAAGACCGAATTTTATTAGGTCTTCCGGCTGAACAAGTGCGATAATATCATCGAGGTTAATATTTTCACTGGAATTGACATTCGCTTCAAAACCCATTGATTTGCTGCCTACGCGATTCCTGATTATCTTATCCAGGCCTGTAAAGGTTCCCCCGCATATAAACAGGATATTGGTTGTATCAACCTTTACAAAGTCCTGTTGAGGGTGTTTGCGCCCACCCTTTGGGGGTATACTTGCCATTGTACCTTCTATTATCTTAAGTAATGCCTGCTGAACACCTTCCCCTGAAACATCCCGGGTTATAGAGGGGCTGTCAGATTTCCGTGCGATCTTGTCGATCTCATCGATATACACTATTCCCTTGCAGGCAGATTCCACTTCATAGTCAGCCGTCTGAACAAGATTAAGAATAATATTTTCTACATCTTCCCCTACGTACCCAGCCTCAGTAAGCGTTGTTGCATCTGCTATTGTGAAAGGCACCTTGAGGATCCTTGCAAGAGTCTGGGCAAGGAGGGTTTTTCCTGAACCGGTAGGTCCTATGAGGAGGATATTACTTTTCTGGATCTCCACATCATCCATCTTGACATTGGTATGTATCCTTTTGTAATGATTATGAACAGCAACGGAAAGTATCTTTTTAGGCTTATCCTGTTCTATAACATAATCGTCGAGAGCGGCCTTAATCTGATAGGGTTTAGGCAAGTCAAGGTCTGTTTCCTTTTCGTTTCCATATTCTTCAGCTATTATTTCCGTGCATAGCTTTACGCATTCATCACATATGTATACTGACGAGGAAGCGGTAATAAGTTTTTTTACTTCATCTTCACTTTTCCCGCAGAAGGAACATTGCAAATCATTACCTGAATTATCTTTTCTTTGCATCCCATAACCCCTATTTATCCTTTTTATCTTCTTTTATTTCTCTGGATTTAATTACTCTGTCTATAATTCCATACTCCATTGCCTGTTCGGCGCTCATGAAATAATCCCGTTCTGTATCTACACGGATTTTTTCAATAGGCTGCCCTGTGTGCTCAACAAGGATATTATGGATTGTGTTTTTTATTTTAATTATTTCCTTGGCTTGTATCTCTATGTCAGTGGCTTGTCCCTGCACGCCTCCCAGAGGTTGATGTATCATTATCCTGGAATTGGGCAACGCAAGTCTTTTTCCCTTTGCTCCTGCAGCAAGCAGAAGTGCACCCATGCTCGATGCCTGTCCCATGCACAATGTGACAACATCAGGTTTAACGTACTGCATCGTATCATATATGGCTAAGCCCGCCGTTACTGAACCGCCCGGTGAATTTATGTATACTGTGATAGGTTTCTCAGTATCTTCTGACTCAAGAAATAAGAGCTGTGCAATAACAGTATTGGCCATATGGTCTTCAACCTGTTCACCAATAAAAATAATGCGCTCCTTAAGGAGCCGTGAATAGATGTCAAAAGACCGTTCCCCCCTATTTGTCTGCTCAACTACTATTGGTATCAGCATAACTTTTTATTCTCGTTTCTCTCTAAATTGATATATAAAATAAATGAATCAGTATATATTGCGTAAATATTAAAAAGCATAATTACTTTTTTGATTCTACCTCTATAACCCTAGCATTTTCAACTAGATATTTCAAGGTCTTTTCCTTTATCAGGTTATCTCTATAGGTCTCGATAAGATCATTTGCTTCATAATATTTACGTACTGTTTCAACAGGGTAACCTGAATTAATAGCCATGTCTTCGAAGCCCTGTGTCAACTCCTTCTCATCAACATTGATATTATCCTGTCCAGCTATTTTGCCAAGTATAAAGGCTTTCTTCACATTTTTTTCGGCAGTTGGCTTAAGGTCTGACTTCATCTTTTCAAGATCAAGCCCAAGCTTTTCAAATGTTGCACCGGAATTCAAGAGATTTTGTCTCATATTTTCTATTGATGAATTGATCTCATTTTGAACAATACTTTCGGGTAATTCAAAATCGACCTTTTCGGAAATCTTTTCCATGAGCATATTTCTGAGTGAAGTTTCTATTCTTTTTTCTTCCCTTGTGGTAAGATCCTTCCTTATTCTTGCCCTTAGCTCATCAACGGTCTCAAGTTCCGCTCCAAGTCCTTTTACAAAGGAATCATTTAATTCAGGAAGTTCCATCACCTTTATATCGGTGACATCCACCATGAATTTAATCGATTTTCCCTTAAGCCTGGGGTTGATATAATCCTCTTTAAAATCTATGGTGAATTCCTTTTTCTCACCTTTTTTTACTCCAAGTAATTCATCATCAAAACCTGGATAAAAATTGCCTATGCCTATACCAAGTGAATAATTTTCCGCCTTCATTCCATCAACGGCATTATCACCTTCAAATCCCTGATAATTGACGATAGCATAGTCTCCCTTTTTAAGGCCTCTATCTTCAATCATGGGCCCAAGTTTTCCGTGAGACTTTAAAATAGCATCAATCTGGTTTTCTATGTCATCATCTTTTATAACACATTTTTCTTTTTCCACCTCAATGCCGGTATAGTCTTTAAGTTCAAATTCAGGCCTTACTTCCATGACAGCGGTGTATTTGTAATCCTTGCCTTTTATAATGAGATCATTTTCTATGACAGGCATGTTTAAAGGATAGGTTTCTGTTTCCTGTATTGCATGAGGAAGAGTTTCCTTAATAAGAGACTTTGTAACATCATGCATCACCTGGTCACCATAATATCTTTCAAGAACTTTCATTGGCACCTTTCCAGGTCTGAAACCCTTTATCCTTGCACTTTTCCCATACTTTTTAAATGTATCATCGATTCTTTTGTCAACATCCTTTGAATCAATTTCAACAAGAATTTTCTTTTTAACAGAACTGATTTCTTCAACTGTGGCTTTCATAATATACCTTCATATTAAGTTATTCTTTGTTTATCAAACTGGTTAAAGGCTGATCATAATTTTATTATTTTCAAGCCGGCTAAGGTAAATAATAAAAGGTTTCAAGAGTGTCAATATTAAATATTAAATGATAGCATAAATCATGCCAGCCTGGTAATATGCCCAGGTGTGAAAGTTCTGTAATCTCCATGTTTCCACAGGATATGTAAGCACTGGCCGGATTATTATCTGAATACTCTAAAATATAGGATTTTTTGGCAGAGATACAGTAAATACCCTTTCCTTTTCCTCCTGCGTATAAGACAGGAGACCTCCGATATCTTTTAGAAGCCGGTATGAAAGAGGCAGACCGAACTCCCTTTCGCCAGTGTTGAAGGGTAGAAAAAACAGATCGGCATCTTCTGTCTTGCTATGAGAGACTTTATTTTTAAATTCAATGTGGCATTTATTATCACTTTCATAGGTCTTTATTAAAAGATCATAGTCATTATCTTTTCCTGTTGTTTTAAGCAATTCGGAAAAGATCCCGATAATTATATCCCTGTCTGTCCTTATAGGAGAAAGAGAATTATCCAGATCAAGCCGGATATTCCCCTTTTGAGGATCTGTTTCAGAGAGATACTCTTCAACACAGGCTGAGACCAGGATATTGATAAAGCACTCTTGATAATTTACTTCAACGGGTTTCAGATATTCGGCGATTCGTTTAAGGATATTTTCAAGACGTTTTGATTCTTTAAGTATGATATCCCCTTCGGGCAGGTCGGAAAACCTTTTTCTCAGCCTTCTTGCAAAACCTCCTATTGAAACAAGAGGATTTCTGATCCCGTGTGCCACTTCTGCAGAAATAGAACTGAGCAGCTTAAGTTTCTCTTTTTGTATTATTTCCTTTTCCAGAAATACCCGGTCTGTAATATCTAAGATCATACCTTTAAGGGTATTAAGATACCTGGCGCCAACAGGTCTTCCACCGGTAATGGAACCAATCATTGCATGTATAAGGTGACCATCTTTGTGTATCATGCGGCATTCTTCCGAAAACCTGAGGTTCTGGGATTGAAATCCCCTGTTAAAGATTTCCTTAATGCGGGGCCTGTCTTCCTGATGTATTCTTTCTAGAAGCCAGCCAGCCTCTTTGGAAGCCTCCTCTATGGTAAACCCAAGTATTGGTTCACATGCCCTGTTTATAAAATCGAGTTCAAAATTATCCCTTACCACAAATACTATACATGGGATATTCTGAACCAGATTGTAGTATCTCTGTTCAGCTATTTTTACCCGTTCCTTGAGCAGCATGCGCTCCTGAAAACGTTTTATGCAGAGATTCAATTCGCTTATGCCAAAGGGCTTTCTCAGGTAATCATAGGCCCCGACCTTTATTGCCTGAATGGCATTATCGAACGTTCCGAATCCTGTAATAAAAACAACCTCAAGGAGGGGATTTTCTTTTTTTAAATTAGCAGTAAGTTCAAGACCATCCATTTCAGGCATGTTTATATCGATAAAAGCAAGATGAAAGGGTTCTTTTTTTATGATATCAAGTGCCTGTTGGGGACGTGTACATATTACAGAGGCGTGACCCTCATGATGGAGGAAGTCTGAAATCATATCTCCAATCGACAGATCATCATCTACAATCATTATTTTTATTACAGGGAAATTTTCTGCTGAGGGCATATCGTTATACTCCTATGAAATATAACCCTGTACCTAGTATAATTAACAGTGAGAACTATATCACAATATTCATACAATATAAACAGATTTATTTAAAATCAGTATAATTAAAGATATCTTTCTTTTACCATATTAATCATCAACAACCATTTCTGATGGTTGTTGATTTTACTCCAAGTTTTTAATATTAAGGGGCTTTCAATTTGCACGGATCCGGTGTCTTTTTTTCAAGGCTGATCCACTTTTTGAATCCCGAGATCTCCCCACTCATATTGGATTACTGTGGTAAGAGCAATAGCAGCGGTTTCTGCCCTGAGAATTCTTGATCCAAGAGATACTGGAATGGTGCCGGCCTCTCTGAGCTTAGAAATTTCTTTTTGAGAAAATCCACCTTCCGGGCCAATGACCCCGGTGAACTTTTGAGAGGGACCGGAAATACAGAGCAGTGCCTTAAGGTCCGTTATATTTTCACCTTCCCATAAAACAACCTTTAAACCGTCACACTCCCAAAGCAATTTTATCATATCATCAAATTCAACCGGTGCGGATATATCAGACGGGGTAAGCCTGTCAGACTGTTTTGTGGCACTTTGTGCTATCTTTTTCCAGTGCCTTTTTTTGTTAAAGGCATTATTTTCATCAAGCTTAAAAACTGTCCTTTCTGAATAGTATGGCATTATGGCGAAAACACCCAGTTCAGATGTTTTTTCAACCATATAGTCCATCATATACGGCTTAAGCAATGCCTGACAGATAGTAATGGCGATCGGGGAGGTTAAAGGCCTGGGCAACTCCTTTATAATTCTGGCATAGACCTTATGCCGGGTAACTTCTTCCATTACAGCCTCAAAACGTTCACCTTTTCCATCCATTAAAATAATATGATCCCCCTTGGTTATCCTCAGGACCTTTACCATATGTTTTGCTTCCTTTTCAGGTATTAAGCAAAGTCCGTCTTCTGTATCTATCTCTTCTATAAAAAAGCGTCTCATATGGGTGTTACCATTTGAAATTATTTAAAAAGAAAAGACCAATATCTTTTCAACAGTTTTGAATATTAAGTTAACATTTACAACGCGTCAAGTATTCTCAGGTTTTTCCATATTGTAAAAAGCCTTTACACTTTATGTTATGAAAAAACAGGATTTAAACATGTTACCTCATGCTGATTTATTATGTTAATTCAATGTGTTATGTCTTGTTTCAAATTTCAGAAAGGTGGCACGGACTTTGCGTGGAGAGATATGATACATCAATGATGGTACATTGAGATTAAAAAAAAATATGGAGAGATTCAAATGGATTTTAAATTAAGTGAAGAACATCAAATGATTAGAGATATGTGCAGGAAGTTCGCTGCCCAGGTTTTAAAGCCAAAAGCGACAGAATATAATAAACAGCACAAATTCCCTGCAAAAGCAATCAAGCAGCTTGGGGAAATGGGAATAATGGGAGTCGTATATCCAGAGGAGTATAACGGCGCTGGCATGGACTATATCTCCTATGCTATAGCTGTAGAAGAGATATCGCGGGGTGGCGCCTCAACAGGAGTTACTGTATCAGCACATAATTCACTCTGCCTCTCACCCATTTATTATTTTGGTTCAGAAGAGCAGAAGAAAAAATATTTGCCGCGTTTATGTACTGGCGAACACATCGGTTGTTTCGGAATCACAGAGCCAGGGGCAGGTTCAGATGCATCTGGAACAGCAACAAGGGCCGAACGTAAAAACGGAAAGTGGATAATTAATGGTACAAAAAGCTTTATCACAAATGGCGGGGTTGCCAGCGTGGCGGTTATAATGGCAAAGACATCCAAGGATGCGGGCCATAAGGGGTTATCGATGTTTATAGTGGAAAAAGGTTCCCCCGGATTTTCAGTCGGCAAAATCGAGGATAAGATGGGCATACTTTCTTCTTCCACAACGGAGCTGGTTTTTGAAGACTGTGAAATTCCTGAAGAAAACCTTTTGGGGCAGGAAGGTCAGGGCTTTAAAATAGCCATGCATACCCTTGATGGCGGCCGCGTTGGTATCGCAGCCCAGGCAGTGGGGATCAGTCAGGCAGCGATGGAAGAGGCCATTTCCTATTCAAAGATCAGGAAACAGTTTAACCAGCCCATAGCAGAATTTCAGGCCATCCAGTGGATGATTGCGGACATGGCTACCGATATAGAGGCTGCCAGGCTGCTTACATACCAGGCAGCAGACATGATGAACACCGGTGACAGACAAAAATACTCCAAGTATGCAGCAATGGCAAAACTCTTTGCCTCAGAGGCTTCTCACCGTGTTACCCATAAGGCCCTGCAGATCTTCGGTGGTTATGGTTATACCACGGAATATCCGATGGAGAGATATTGCCGTGATGCCAGGATTACTGAAATTTATGAGGGAACTTCAGAAATTATGAGGCTCGTTATTGCCTCAAGTATGCTTAAATCCTATTGATATGGAAGGTACTTAGAATGAAAAATAAGGTTGTTATGATGGATGAGGCAATTAATATGATAAATGACGGAGCCTCTATTATGGTCGGTGGATTTCTATCTGTCGGTGCGCCGATTTCAATTGTTGATGCTATCCTTAAAAAAGGTATAAAGAATTTAACAATTATTGCAAACGATACAAGTGTCCCGGGGGTTGGTATCTCAAAGTTAATCGCAGCAAGGCTTGTAAGGAAGGTGATTGTGTCTCATATTGGAACCAATCCCGAAACAGGAAAACAGATGATGGAAGGCACCCTTGAGGTAGAGCTTGTCCCACAGGGTACCCTTGCCGAAAGGATAAGGGCTGCGGGTGCCGGGTTAGGAGGAGTACTTACCCCCACAGGCGTTGGTACTGAAACAGCTATTGGTAAACAGACAATGATGATAGACAACAGGGAGTATCTGGTTGAATTACCTTTAAAGGCCGATTTTGCTATCCTGGGCGGGACGGTTACAGATACCTTTGGAAACACATTTTATAATGAATCAACAAGGAATTTTAACCCGGTAATGGCTACAGCTGCAGATACTGTGATTGTTGAGACTAAAAAAATTGTTGAAGCGGGTGAACTTGATGCCAATCAGGTAATGACTCCGGGAATTTTTGTCGATTGTATAGTAAGGAGCAATTCAAATGGGAAATGAAAAGATAGTTATCGCAAAAAGAATTGCCAGAGAATTAGACGATGGTAATGTCGTTAATCTTGGTATCGGTTTACCAACAATGGTGGCAAATTATCTTCCTGAAGGAGTAGATATAGTTATACATTCTGAAAACGGGGTTCTTGGAGTAGGCCCTGCGCCTGAAAAAGGAAAAGAAGACCCTGACCTTGTAAATGCAGGCGGGGTGCGTATTACTACCAGAAAAGGGGCATCCTTTTTCGACAGTTCCACTTCATTTGCCATTATCCGTGGCGGGCACGTGGATGCAGCAGTGCTTGGTGCCCTTGAGATTGATCAGGCCGGAAACCTGGCGAGTCATACGGTCCCAGGGAAAATGATCCCTGGAATGGGTGGGGCAATGGATCTGGCTACAGGAGCCAGGAAAATTATCATAGCAACGCTGCATACAAATGATGGAAAACCTAAGATACTAAAGAAACTTACCCTTCCGGTTACTGCAGTAGGTGTTGTTGATATGATCGTTACCGAAAAGGCTGTCATTGAGGTTACTCCCGCGGGGCTCCTATTGAAAGAAATAGCTGATAATACGACTGTTGAAGAGGTAAAAAAATGTACGGAAGCCGATCTGATAATTAGCCCGGATTTAAAAACGTTTGAAGCAGATGCAGATTAGTCTTGTTCCATGGTATCTTGATTGATTGTTTTTGACCGATCTATGTATCAGGCTGCATCCCGAAATCAAAACTTTTTTTAGCTTTTATCATTATGGTTTTGGGATGCGCGCCTTGTCAATTTTTTGCATTGATGAAACAAATATCTGATGAATCGGAGTTAAAATAAATGTCAGGGAAATATTTCCAGGATTTTTACCCGGAGAATTATTCGCACTGTTATGGATGCGGAAAATTAAACAAAAAAGGGATGCATATCAAGAGCGAATGGGATGGAGAAGCTGGTGTATGCCATTACATACCAGATAAATCCAAGACAGGCGGTTTCCCTGATTTTTTATACGGTGGAATAATTGCCTCCCTGATTGACTGCCACTGTGCAGGGACCGCCGCTGCCGCTAAACTTAAACATGACGGCTTTGAGATAGGCGAAAAACTCATGCCCAGATTTGTTACTGCATCGCTTAAGGTAGACTATATAAAACCCACTCCTGTGGGGAAAGAACTTGAAATATTGGCATCTATTAAGGAGATAAAAGGCAGAAAAATCATACTAAGTGCGACCGTATCTGCTTCAGGTATCATTACTGCAAAAGGGGAAGCCGTTATGGTGATGATACCTGATGAAAAGAAGTAATTGTGATTAAATAAAATCCTGTCATACTTATTGATTAATGGACTGTTATTAGATTCAGGGATAAATTTGGTTTATTCTGAAATAAAACGGTCATCTTTAGAAGAAATGGCATGAGTATTGAGATTCCATGCCTGGAGCGCCAACATATGAAAAGAGGGCATGAGCAGGATAAATATTGGATAACTATTTACACATAAACCTATCTCATATGTATCCTAATCTGAGTAACTAATTATTTTTATAATGATTCAGATTTCTTTACTATTTTTTAATTTTTTGATAGGTTTCCCAAAATTAACTCGGGTTTCTTATTAATCCGGAAAGCCTAAAAGAGTTCTCAGGAAAAACAAGATTAACTCCGGGTTGCTTTTTTAGGTTAAAAAATTCATAAATTACAGGGAGATATATTGTATGGAAAAAAGAAATACCAATAACATTATAATTTCATGCTGCCTGTCAGGTGCAGGCACAACCAGGGAGATGGCCCCGGCTGTCCCGATACACCCGGATGAGATAGCAGCCGATGTTGTCCGTGTTGTAAAGGCCGGTGCTGCTATTGTACATATTCATATACGTGACAATGAGGGTAAAAAATCCATGTCCATAGACAAGTTCACACAGGCTGTTGAACTGACCCGCGCGGCATGCAAAAAAGAAAACCTTGATGTAATTATCAACCTTACCACATCTGGCGGTTCCTATGTGGATGAAGAACGCATTAACCACCTTATAAAACTCCGGCCTGAAATGTGTTCATATGACTCAGGCACCCTTAACTGGTCCAACAGTTTTGTTTTTGAAAACCATCCCCGTTTTCTGGAAAAACTCACAAAGGCTGTTCTTGAATATGATATCAAACCCGAGGTAGAGGTGTTTGATACCGGGTTTATGGGTAATACTGCATTTTATATAAAAAAACACGGGCTCAAGACTCCTACCCATTATCAATTTATCATGAACGTGCCAGGCGGCATGCCCGGTTCAGTAAAAAACCTGGCCTTTTTTGTTGATATGCTGCCCGAAGGGTCTACATGGTCTGTTTCAGGCATAGGTTCCGCTCATATGCCCATGATGCTGGCTGCCCTTGCAATGGGTGCGGATGGTATACGCGTCGGTCTTGAAGACAACGTGGTTTACGACGTGGACAAAGACGGCAAGAAAATAATAGGAACTAATGAGCAGTTTGTAAAACGCGCGGCTGAACTTTCCAAGTTGGCTGGACGCGGGATTGCTAATGCTGCTGAGGCGCGTAAACTTCTTGGCATTACCAGGAAGTGCCTGTAATATAATTAAAATATTTAGAAAAGTAAAAAAGCCCGGGATATTTATCGGGCTTTTTTTATCCAATCTCAAGAATACATAATATATTTTTAAAGGAAGTGGACGTTTGAATGAGATTCCTAAAACAAGAGTATCGAAGGTCAATAATCAGGCTGTAAATCCTGATGGCGCATTTGTACTCTATTGGATGGTTGCAAACAGACGCTTAAAATGGAACTACAGCCTTGACAGGGCTGTTGAATGGTCAGAAAAGCTCAATAAACCCATGGTGGTGCTTGAGGCCCTCGCATGTGATTATATGTGGGCGAGTGACAGGTTTCACGGTTTTGTCATTTCAGGGATGAATGATAACAAGCAATATGCTGCCGGAAAGAATATTTTATATTACCCCTATGTTGAACCGGCAAAAGGTAAAGGGAGCGGCCTTTTAAAGGCATTGGCAGACCATGCATGCCTTGTTGTTACTGATGATTTTCCCTCCTTTTTCATTCCGGGCATGGTAAAAAATATATCAGACAAACTTCCTGTACTCCTTGAGCAGGTAGATTCCAACGGCATTCTGCCCATGAACAAGGCAGGGAGAGTATTTACAACCGCACATTCATTCCGCAGGTATCTGCAGAAGGTGCTCTCTGATCATATCATGGAGCAACCTGAGAATGCCCCACTTGAAGGCCTTGATATCCCTGTAATAAAGAGGCTTCCTGCAGAGATTGCTAATAAGTGGACTTCTGCATCATTGCCCTTTCTGGGTAATTTCAGGTCAGAAATAAATAAACTGCCCATAGATCATAACATAAAATATGTAGAAGACTCTGGCGGGGCTTTACAGGGAAGAGATCTTCTGGAAGAGTTCATAAATGAAAAACTCTCTACCTATGATGAAAGACGAAACCTTCCCGAAGCAGATGCAACCAGCAATCTTTCGCCATACCTGCACTTCGGTCACATATCTGCCCATGAGATATTTAACAGGGTACAGCAAGCTGAAAAATGGCATCCGGGCATGTTGGATGAAGGATCAAAAGGAAACAAAGCAGGATGGTGGGGAATGAGTAAATCTGCCGAGACATTTCTTGACCAGCTTATAACATGGCGGGAACTGGGCTTCAACATGTGCAGATTTAATCCATCCTATGACAGATATGAATCATTGCCTGAATGGGCAAAAAAAACCCTTCATACCCACAGGCTTGATAAAAGGGAATATCTATATGCATCAGTAGAATTTGAACAAGCAAGAACCCATGACCCCCTTTGGAATGCAGCCCAGATGCAACTTGCAAGAGAAGGCATAATACACAACTATTTAAGGATGCTTTGGGGTAAAAAGATACTGGAGTGGTCGCCTTCATCTGAAAGGGCCCTTGAAACAATGCTTCATCTTAACAATAAATATGCCCTTGACGGCCGGGACCCCAATTCATACAGTGGTATCTTCTGGACCCTTGGCAGGTATGACCGCGCTTGGGGACCGGAAAGGAGCATATTCGGCAAGATACGTTACATGAGCTCAAAGAATACGGCCAGGAAGGTCAAAGTCTCAGGTTATATAGAAAAATATTTGCGTGCAAAAGGATCTTTTAATGAAAAGCCCTTTATATTTTAGGATAAAATGTAAAAAATTGCATGAATAATAAGGAATTAAAAATATGACAATGTATAAAAAAATCCGGCAAAACATCAGGCAGAGATTATTGGCCGGCATACTTCTTTTTCTTCCCTTTGGTGTTGCACTTCTGGTTATGCGCTGGCTGTTCGGATGGCTAAAAGGTATCCTCCAGCCTATTATGAAAGGGTTTTTAACAGGCATAGAAAAAATAGCCTTTTTTGATGTTGTCCCCGATGTCTATATTAGCATCGCAGCAGTAATATCCTCTATCCTCATATTGATTTTATTATTTTATTCCATTGGGTCATTAGGGCAGTTTTTAATAGGAAGAAGACTTATTGCTCTGGGTGAGACTATTCTGCTGCAGATCCCTCTAATCAGGACTATCTATTCAGCAACAAAACAGGTTATCCAGAGTTTTTCGCAGGACAAGGCAGCCTTTAGATCGGTAGTTATTGTGGAATTTCCTCGTAGAGGGTTTTTTGCACTGGCTTTTTTAACAGGATATGTAGAGGACAGTCAGGGAAATAAATACTGCAAGGTTTTTATCCCGACAACACCCAATCCTACAACCGGATTTTTTGAAATAATCCCGACAGAAGAAGTAAGGGAAACAACCCTAACCATTGAAGAAGGCTTTAAGGTAATCATATCAGGCGGCATGGTCTCTTTTGATTTTATGAAATAATACCTGAATCTTGCACCAGATGTCTACACGTTGAAAAGAGATAAACAATACTCCGTCAGGAGAAATTGAATTTAGTGTCGTCTTGTTTCTGCCTTTTGTCCCCGTTACCTGAAAAAAAAGCCGCATGGCTTGATGTAAAAAATGGCGGATTCCTTTTAAGGATAACCCTTATACCCGGATCCTTTCTGAATTCGTTATCCAGAAATGCCCTTACCTTTGCCCTGCTCCATCCGCCGGGATGTTCAAAACTTGAATATAAAGAGAGGTCTCCTTCATAGAACCTGCCGGTATCATACTTCTCTGCATCAGGGCTGTTTACCGGCATGTTAAAGATAGCAAGGTTCATGAAACCGATATAGTCATGATGCATCTTAACAAAATCCATGGTACGCCTTGCCTCTTCCTCTCCTTCAGGAGGCGTTCCGAATAAAAAATATAGATATGTGTCTATGCCTGCATGCTTAAGGTTTTTAAGAGCAAGGGATGCCGTATCAAGTTTTAGGCCCTTATCAAGCTTATCAAGTACCTCCTGATCACCTGATTCTATGCCTATCTTGAGCATCATACACCCTGAACTCTTTAACCCTGCACAAAATTCAGGCTCTTTGAAATGATCAGTAATGCGTACAAACCCGTACCAGGGTCTATTTAGCGGGTGCGCTATAATGTGTTTTAAAAGGGCTGGGCTAATGGCATTATCCAGGATGTGCACAATGGAAGGCCGGTGTATTTCTATTAGTGAATCAAGATCATCCAAAACCGCATCTGGCACTATGGGTGTGTAGGGGTTTTTCTCTGCCTTTTCAGGGCAGAATAGACATTTCTGCCACCAGCAGCCGCTTGAAGCACTGTAAGGTAATATTAAACCAGGGGAAAGGTAGTCATTCACTGGAAAAAGATCATATCGCGGCCTTATATGATCTGCTGCACATTCGCAGATACCTGCCAGATTGCGGATATATCTCTCTCCCGGGCCTGCAACCATCTCATCCACAAGCCCTGAGAATGGGTTTTTCCAGGCCGGGCCTTTCATCCATGAGGTAACAAGCCCACCGCCCAATATGATCTTTACCCCCGGATGTTGTTTTTTGAGATAGCCTATCATGGCAAATGCAGGGATCGCCTGGCTCAAAAAATTCAGGGATATTCCTATGAGTCCATCATCATGGGGTATAAAAGTATCTTTAAACATGGGGAAAAAGGGATTCTTCTCAGGTGTTTCAGCCGCGTGTATTAGATCCCGGCTTTTTACAGGGGAGAGCGCTTGATCCTGGTAATTACTGAGGGTCACCTTTGTGCCAGTGGATAGAAAAGCATTTTCCAGAAGGCGATTAATATCCATCACAGCCCTTGTATATTTGTCAAGACCCCATGCCCTGTTTTTTCTGATGTAATCAAGGGTTGCCTGAAGATTCTTTTTTGCCCTTCGTGTCCATGTATCATCAGCCTTAAGTGGCATATGTATAGAGCGCAATATGAGAGCCAGATTTGCATCAATAACGGATACAGGATATTTACCCATAGCCCCGGCAAGCCGCGCTATGCCTGCAGGCGGTTCACATGATTTTGCTATCGGAGGATGTATGAGGAGCATGATTTATATTGAACACCCTATTAAAATTTTTCTATCAGTTAAAAACATCACTGAGAGATACTTTAGACACCCTGAAATATAATAAAATATCATTAGTGTCCAAGATAAAGTTGAATCATATTTCAATGCATCAAAATAAATTTAGTGTGCCGCCATACCCGTGCCATTCCTCGGCACACGGCGCACGGTTATGGAGGATGGACAGAAGGGAGTCCATTTGCTTTTAAAAAATTTTGCTGGTATTTCACTCCCCCGGTTTCTAAAAGGAAGACATCTCATAATTTTCTTGACTCACACGTAGGCCCGACCTATGCTCAATCCATCCTAATCACCTGCTTTTTCAATAAAAATAAAAGGAGGGCTTATGTTTCGTATACTAGCTATTCTTGCATTACTCTTTGCTGTTTTCTCTTTTCAGGTAAAGGAAATACCGGCTGAGATAAATAAATCATGCACGAGGGAGTCTATCAATGCTATGGCTGATGCCTACATCAATTCCCTTAAGAAAGGGGATCCATCTTTAATGCCTCTTTCATCTGCTGCAAAGTACATAGAAAACAGGAAAGATCTCTCTTTTAATAAAGGCATATGGCAGACGCCTGTGGTTGTTGATTTTTACCGCACCCTGATCGATACAGAAACCTGTGAGACCTACACCGAGGTCATAAGCGCAACAGGAGGATATCAATATGTTTTAGGTACTCGACTGAAGATTACCGACGGAATGATTTCCGAGGTAGATGCCCTTGTAACTGACAAGGATGACTGGCTCTTCAATGCCGCAACCTACCTGAAATATTCCCCAAAAGAAAAATGGTATATCCTTCCTCCTGAAATGAGAAGCAGCCGCGAGACCCTTATCCGTGTGGCAAATGCCTATTTCGATGTATTCAAAAATTTTTCTACAGCAAATCAGGTGCCCTGGAATGTCCCGTGCGCAAGGCTCGAAGGGGGCATGTATACCAATCCTGATGATAAACCGGATGCAATATGTACAGGAGGCCCACCCCTTGAAGGAAGCGTGGAGATTGCAAACCGGCGTTTTATTGTGGATGTGGATATGGGCACGGTCGTCGGCCTGGCGGATTTTGGGGACAAGAACGGCTGGCCAGATTCACACATTTTCCGGTTGGAGAACGGGAAGATGCGTTATGTGCACACACTCACGGTTTGCCCCAATGGCTGTGAACTGCCTTCGCCTAAAAAGTAAGAGGATCCTATGAAAATTACACTTAGAAGAGATAAAAAATCAGACAAAATACAAATAAATATGTCCCCTATGGTTGATATAACATTTTTATTACTGATATTTTTCCTGGTTTCTACAACATTGTAAAGGAATCAGGTGTTGAGGTTAATAGACCGATTCGTTCCCAAAGCCCAGATCACGATGTGACGAATATTGTTATCAGTGTTACAAAGGATGGAGTAATTGGGATAGATGACCAGGCGATTGATATCCGGTCAGTAAGATCCAGGATGGAGCGGTTTAAGAATGAAAATCCAGAGGGAAACGTGGTTATTACCTCTGATAAGGAAAGCCGGTTTGGCATTTCAATCGAAGTACTTAACCAGGTCAGAATGGTAAATTTAAAGAATGTTGTTGTCGCTTCATCGCAAGAGTAATTATCGCGGTAAAACAGTCAGGTCAGGTTAATGCCCGGTATCATTCAAATTGATGGGCGAAAAGGGAAAGGTTCATGTTAAAATCTAAATGGGGCGTTGTTAAAATTTTTGATGGGAATCATGTCGGGTTGCTTCGCTTAGTCCGACGTTCTATGCATAATAAAAACTACCAGAGACACATTGAAACGTGTGCTCAATGATTTTATCTGATGGGCATTTAATTGCTTTTGCCTGATAATATTTCAGATATAACTCCCTGAGAGGCTATTTCAAGCAGGTCAGATTACCGCTTTTTTTAAGCTGGGCCTTCATTATTTACTCCAATCCCCTGTACTTTTTTATAGGTAGATATGAATGGTAAATAAATATTTCATAATGTGAAATTTATCAAACTATGTATTATTGTAACAAAAGGCTAAGTTGGATTTAAATTTTTTTATTCTCAAATTATAATGTCTTTTGAGAAACCCCTCAGAAAATCATGGGGGTTTCTCAAAATTAATATTTCCACTCAAGTATTTTCCTTGATTTTTTTATATATGTTTCATATATTTTTTTATGAAAATCAGGCAGGTATAATATAAAACCGGATAATATTTTATTGGTAATGGGCTATAGATATGAAATTCTGGCGTGAACCATATGATACCGATGTTATCAAAATTGCAAAAGGAAGGGTGGTCATTATTGAAGACCGGTGCAAAGGTTGCGGATATTGTATAGAGTTCTGCCCTCGCTCTATTTTAGCCTTTTCAAAGGGGTTCAATAAAAGGGGATATCACCCTCCTGAGGCCCAGAAACCGGATGAGTGTGTTAACTGCCACTATTGCGAGATTATCTGCCCGGAGTTTGCCATTTTTTCAGAAGAGCAAAAACAACCTTAATATTTAATAACGAGAATATATGAGACCAGCAGTTTTAACAGGTGAACATTATATAACAGGCGATGAGGCGTGTGCCGAGGGCGCCCTTGCTGCCGGGTGCATGTTTTTTGGCGGGTATCCTATTACCCCTGCGACAGAGATCGCCGAGCACATGTCCGAATGCCTGCCTATGGTAGAGGGCACCTTTATCCAGATGGAGGATGAGATAGCCGCGATGGCATCTATAATAGGTGCGTCCTGGGCAGGCGTTAAAAGCATGACCTCCACCTCGGGGCCCGGTTTCAGTCTTATGATGGAAAACATAGGTCTGGCAGCATGCACTGAGACCCCGTGTGTTGTTGTTAATGTGCAGCGTGCAGGCCCCTCCACCGGTCTTCCAACAATGGGTGCCCAGGGGGATATGATGCAGGCACGCTGGGGCTCGCATGGCCATTATGAGATAATAGCCCTTGCGCCCTCTTCTGCCCAGGAGATATTCAGCCAGACCATAACCGCCTTTAATCTGAGCGAAAAATACCGCACCCCTGTGCTTTTAATGACCGATGAGGTAATAGGGCACATGAGTGAAAAGGTAATAATACCCAGTGCATCCGAGATAATAACCGTCTCAAGGCCGAAACCAAAAGGCAGAAAGGACAGGTTCAAACTCTTTCAGCCCGGTGAAAACGGTGTTGCGCCTATGCCCTCCGCCGGTGACGGGTACAAGATACATGTTACAGGGCTTACCCATGATGAAAGGGGTTACCCCGTAATGACAGTTGAGGCACAGGCCCAGATGGTGGAGCGCATTGTAAAAAAAATAAGAGACAACCGGGACGACATTATCATGACAGAGTCATACCTGCTTGATGATGCGGAGATCATCCTTGTGTCATACGGTATATCAGCGAGGACAAGCCTTGCAGCAATGCATTACGCCAGGGAGGCAGGCTTGAAGGTAGGCTTTTTAAAGCTTTTAACGATCTGGCCATTTGCAGAGGATAAGATCAGGGAACTGACAAAAAAGGCAAGGGCATTTATTACTGTGGAGATCAACTACGGTCAGATACACCTTGAGGTTATGCGAAGCGCTACGGGTAAGGCCGTGTGTCATCTGGTTGGCCATGCCGGGGGCACTGTAATAACCCCTGAACAGGTCCTTGAAAAGATAAAGGAGGTCTATTGATGGCAGCAGATATACAGACATCTCAGTCGGAAATAGTTCACCCCCTTGATCACCTTATCAGGACAGACAGGATACCTCACATCTGGTGTACAGGGTGCGGTATAGGCACGGTCTTTTCTGCCTGCCTTAAGGCAATGATATCAAGCGGTATTGATCTGGAAAAGACCTGCATGGTTTCAGGTATCGGATGCACTGGCCGGGGCGCAGGGTATCTGAACCTTGATTCATTCCATACCACTCATGGAAGGGCAATCCCATTTGCAACCGGGCTCAAGCTTGCGAATCCGGAATTGAACGTAATTGTTTTTAGCGGTGACGGTGATCTTTTTGCCATAGGCGGGAACCATTTTATACACGGGGCGCGACGCAATGTGGATATGACGGTTATCTGTGTAAATAATCTTATATATGGCATGACTGGCGGCCAGGTTGCAGCAACAACACCAATGAATGCAAAGACCACCACCACCCCGGTCGGAAACCCTGATGCCCCTTTTAATCTGCCGCTACTTGCATGGGCGTCAGGCGCAAACTATGTGGCGCGCTGGACAATGCTCCATATACGTGAGCTCACTGCATGCATAGAAAAGGCCCTTACCCGGAGCGGGTTCTCATTTATCGAGGTGCTAGCCCCGTGCCCGACAAACTATGGCAGAAAGAACAAGGAAAAATCTCTTGAAACGCTCAGGCTCTATCGCGATAAGACAATAATAAGAAATAATGTAGACCCTTCAGAGCTGGATGTGGATTTTGAGAAGGGGATTATACTCGGTGAATTTGTGAGCAGGGAGCGTCCTACCTGCATAGAAAATTATGACAGGACATGCAGGATACCTTAATTCAGGAAGAGAGTAATGCAGAAAAAGATAATCATCACAGGTTTTGGCGGGCAGGGGGTAATTCTGGCCGGTCGTATTGTGGGCAAGGCTGCCGCGATTTTTGATAAACTTGAGAGTTCGCTGGTTCAGTCATACGGACCTGAATCAAGGGGTGGCGCATGTAGCGTGCAGGTGACCATAGCTGATAAAGAGATTTATTACCCCTATATAAATGTCCCGGATATCCTGGTCTGTATGTCTCAGGCAGGATATGACAAATACATGGATATAATTACTGAAAATACAATCCTTATAATAGACCAGGATCTTATAAAGCTTAACACACCTTTTGATTGCTATGCCATCCCGGCGACAAGGCTCGCAGAAGAGATGGGCCTTAAGATGATGGCAAATATCATTATGGTAGGTTTTCTTGTTGGTATTACAGATGCCGTATCGCTTGAATCTGTAAAAAATACGGTCACAGAATCAGTGCCCCAAAAGACAGTTGATATAAATATTAAGGCATTTGACCGCGGGTATGAGTATGCACTGGCTACCATGAAAAGCCGCCGGAAAAAGGCCAGCGGTGACACAGGAGTTGTGCAATGAAGAGCCCCAAAAACAGACTGCATAATGTTATGATTCTGGGCGCAACGCCTGCGGGCATAGCCGCTGCAAATAAACTGGGGGAGCTTGGCATCGCTGTTACTATAGTTGATACTGATACAGACCTGGATGATAAACTTTCACAGGAGTGTTATCGCCTCGATTCAGGCGTGACCTATAATTATGCAAACAGGCCGGGCCTGATCAGGATATTAAGAAATTCAA
>CAZSZQ010000006.1:52089-54563 GCA_964610475.1 uncultured Desulfatiglans sp. | reverse complement strand
TACCATGTAGTGTAATTATATCCAACTTCTGAGACATGAATTCAGAAACGGTGCGGAGAAATACTACTCTGTATGGAAGTAGTTAAATGAATATAAAAGCAACTGATACCAGTGTTAGCAAACAGTAAAAGAAATGAGGGGAGAATGAAGCGATGACTATAGAAGATAACAAAAAGCTTATACGCCGATACATTGAGGCGGCAAACACCGGGGAGGTGGATAATCTGGATGAATACATCTCCCCGGATTATGTTGAAACCCTTGACCCGGAGAGAAAAAAGATCGGGGTTGACGGGGCCAGGCAGCATATTACAGGAGTGCGTAAGACGTTTCCTGATCTGAATCTGACCATAGAAAAACAGATAGCAGAGGGAGAATGGGTTGTATCATGCATCACTGCCAGGGCAACACACCTTTGTGAATGGCTCGGTATGAAACCGACAGGAAAAAAGGTTGAGATTTCGGCTGTTAATGTAGACAAAATCGTTAATGGAAAGATTGTAGAACATGGCGGCGCCGCCAATATGTTTGAGGCATTACTTGGGATAGGCGCTATTAAGACTGTTTCCTGAAAAACAGATCGAAAAGGCGAGATCTTCAATCTCAAAATAACACCGCTTATTTCACGTCAGGGGTAAAAATGAAATGATTTCCGGGAAATTATAGGTATAATGCATATAAATTCATTTATATGCATTAAATTAATATAATTATAAAAGGAAAAGTCATGAGCCTGCATCATTCAAAAAGATTATCAGTTTTCATATTTCTGTCTCTTCTGTTTATGGCCTGCACTTCATTTGCTCAAACGAAACTATTGCGGTTTCCTGATATTTATGCAGATTCGGTCGTATTCTGTTATGGCGGCGATTTATGGAAGGCGCCTGCCGCAGGGGGTATCGCAGCGCGTCTTACAGCGCATAACGGTCAGGAACTTTTTCCCAAATTCTCACCTGATGGAAAATGGATAGCATTTACCGGGCAGTATGACGGAGACGAACAGGTATATGTGATACCCTCAGAAGGAGGGATACCAAGGCAACTCACCTACTATCCTGCCAGCGGGCCGCTTGCACCGCGCTGGGGATATGATAATCAGGTATACGGCTGGACTCCGGATGGGAAGAAAGTGTTTTTCCGCTCCCTTCGCGATGCAAATGGCGCCAGCGTGGAGACTGCATTGTACACAGTGAGTATGGAAGGGGGACTTCCGGTAAAACTCCCCATGCCCACCTCCGGAGCCGGCGATTTCTCTTCAGACGGAAAACAGATAGCCTATTCGCCTCTGTTTCGCGATTTCCGTACCTGGAAGCGCTATGAGGGCGGCTGGGCTCAGAACCTCTATATTTTTGATTTAAAAACAAACAGCGTCAGGATTATTGCACCGAGCAAACGTACCGAACGGGATCCGATGTGGATCGGGAACAGTATCTATTTTACTTCGGACCGTAACGGGACCCTTAATCTCTATGCCTGCGACATGGATACCAATGAGATAACGCAAATCACCCGCAGCACCCGGTGGGATGTACGCTGGCCAAGCTCGGATAATAAAAACAGAATAGTATACGAGATGAACGGAGAGTTACAGGTTTATGATGTTTCCTCCGGTAATGACACTAGGATTCCTATTAAAGTGCCTGATGACGGTCTCGCAAGGCGCCCGTCCCGATATTCAGCCGAAAAACAGATTGAAGATTTCAGGCTCAGCCCTAAAGGTGAAAGGGCATTATTTTCAGCCCGGGGAGATGTTTTTACCGTGCCCATTGAAAAGGGGCCTGTCAGAAATCTTACCAATTCTTCAAACGCCCACGATAAATGGGCGCGCTGGTCCCCCGACGGTAAAAAGATCGCTTTCATCTCTGACCTGACCGGAGAGGATCAGGTTTATATCATAGATCAGGATGGCACTGGAAAGCCCGAACGGCTGACCAGTGACCTCAAGGCAATGCTGTACGCGCCGGAATGGGCCCCTGACGGAAAAAGACTCGCCTTCTCCGACAAAGACGGCATACTTTATGTGTTGACGGTGGCAGATAAAAAACTTCTGCCGGTTGCAGACGATCTCTATGGAATGATCAATGACTATGCCTGGTCTGCAAACGGCGGTCACCTGGCCTTCTCAATGGCAGACCCAAATGAATACCGTTCCATTTATATCTGGAGCGTTGCTGATGGAAAACTCAGACGCATTACAGGAGCCAGCTTCAGCGAACATAATCCTGTGTGGGATACTGAGGGCAACTATCTTTATTATCTTTCGGAGAGGCAATTTGCACCGCAGATTAGTTCTATTGAGTGGAACTTTGCCACCAACAGCCAGACTAATTTTTTTGTCCTTGCCCTGCGTAAAGATGTTAAACATCCTTTTCCGCCGGAGAGTGATGAATTGACGATCGGTGAAGAAAAGGAGGATGAGAAAGATGAGAAAGATGAGAATAAAAAAAAGGAGGAGAAGAGAGAATATATTAAAA
>CAZSZQ010000006.1:0-52079 GCA_964610475.1 uncultured Desulfatiglans sp. | reverse complement strand
TCCTCCTGAGAGTGATGAATTGATCATCGGTGATGAAAAGGAGGATGAAAAAGAGAAGAAAGAGAAAAAAGATGATGATAAACAAAAGGAGGAGAAGAGAGAGTATATTAAAATTGATTTCGACGGACTTGCAGAACGCGTAACCTGTGTACCTGTAGAGCCAAATAACATAGGGGATTTTTATGTAACAAAGGATCATTTGATTTACATGACTTCAGGAGCGAGATTTTATGGCAGAGACAGCTATGAAAAACCCAGTCTGCATATTTTTACGCTTGAAAAACGAAAGGACATGGTACTTGTCAGGGATATATCTAAATACGCTGTTTCATCTGACGGTAATAAAATTCTAGTGAAGCAGGAAAACTCATATTATCAGTACGACGCAAAGCCCGAAGAAAAGGAAGAGGCAAAGAATAAAAAAACCGTCTCTACTAAAGCGCTCATGGTGGACCGGGTTCCGGTTCAGGAATGGGGAGAAATTTTCAATGAAGTATGGCGCCGCTACCGCGACTTTTTCTATGTGAAAAACATGAATGGCTATGACTGGAAATCGATAGGAGATCAGTACAGAACCTTGCTAAAACATGTTGCCCATCGTTCTGACCTTAACTATGTTCTTGGCGAAATGATTTCTGAGTTAAATGCCGGGCACTGTTATATTGAAGGAGGAGATTTTGAAATTCCTGAACGGCCTAAAGCAGGGTTGCCTGGAGCACGTTTCGAGCTGGATGAGAAGGCAGGACGATACCGCATTTCAAAAATCTTTAAAGGCAATAATGAGGAGAAAAAATACTATGCCCCGCTCACTGAAGTAGGAATAGATGTCAGAGTCGGAGATTATGTTTTGGCCATTGACAGCATAGAACTCAAAGGCACCGATAATCCCTATCGCCTGTTACAGCACAAACAGGATCCGGTTATTCTCACGCTCAATTCAAAACCTCATTTCGAGGGGGCTCGAAAAGTCAAATATAATCCGGTCACCAGCGAAACCAATCTCCTCTATCTGGAGTGGGTCAATAATAACCATGAAAAGGTTGCTGCTATGACCGATGGCCGCGTCGGGTATCTGCATTTACCTGATATGGGTTCTGACGGCATTTATGAATTTATAAAATGGTATTACCCTCAAATCCGCAAGGAGGGTCTTGTTATTGATGTCCGTTCAAATGGCGGAGGGAATATTTCTCAATGGGTTATCGAGCGGCTTGATACCAGGTTACTGGGGACAGGATTCGATCGTAACAGCGATATGATCTGGACATACCCCAACACCTTACTGCACGGGCACAAGGTATGCCTGATCAATGAAACCTCTGCCTCTGATGGCGATATTTTCCCTTACTATTTCCGTGAATCGGGTCTTGGGCCTTTAATCGGTAAACGTACATGGGGCGGAGTGATTGGTATTACAGACAGGGGTCCCTTACTAGATGGCGGCCAGGTATACGTACCCGAGTTCGGTACCAATGACGAAAATGGCAATTGGATCATTGAGGGTTATGGAGTTGATCCGGACATTGAGGTTGAAAACGATCCGAAGTCAGTGCTTGAAGGTCGAGACCCTCAGCTTGAACGTGGTGTAATGGAAGTACTGAGAGCGATGGCTGAAGAACCCATGAAATTGCCATCCCGGCCTGCGGATCCTGTTAAAACAGAATGAAAGAGTAAGAATAACTTGTATTATAAAAAGCGGATTTAGAGGCACAGCCTGCACCCCGGCAGGATAATTTAAGAATATTTCTGCCGAAAGAAAAATCTGTAAGTATAATAAATTTTATTGTATAAACAATCCAGCATCATGTGAAGTCGAATTTAAAACAGTTAAAAGTTTAAGTATTGGATTTTACTAATCCGGAAATTGAAAGGAGTCTATTATGAAAGCTTATATAAAATATTTTGTTTTTTCTCTTTTGGCAGTTAATTGTTTAAGCTTCACCTCTCTAAGGGCAGATGAAGTATACCTGAATAATGGTGACCGGATTTCAGGTGAAGTTGTGAAAATGTCGGACGGTAAACTTTTTATCAAAACTTCATATGCAGATGAAATAGGCGTCAAATGGGCTGAGATCGTTAATCTGAAAACAGATAAGGAGATAACTGTTCTTTTAAGTGACGATACTCTTATTCATGGAAATCCTTTAGGGGTTGAACAGGGGAATATGAAACTCAGTTCTAACAAGGTTGCTGAACCTGTCACTTTTTCAGTGACGGATGTAATATCCATAAATCCGCCCCAAGAACCCCCTGTTAAGATAAAAGCAAGGGCAAACCTAGGGATGACATTTACCAGCGGTAACACTGAAAAAGACACAACACATTTTGACGGTGAATTTTCTGCAAGAACAGAAAAAAACAGATATACCGCCGGCGGCCAGCTGAACAGAAGCGAAGACAATAACACAAAGACAGAGAGTAATTCCCTTGGCTACCTCAAATATGATCATTTCCTGTCAGAAAAATGGTTTGCATACGCCAACTCGCTTTTTGAAAAGGATAAATTCAAGGATTTAAGCCTCAGATCTGCCCTTGGTATAGGTATTGGTCATCAGTTTTTTGAGACACCGGAAACAAATCTCTCACTTGAATCGGGCATAACTTATGTGAATGATGATTATATTGTCGCACCGGATGAGTCATACTCATCAGGCAGATGGGCAATCAATTATGACAGGTACTTTTACAACAAGGCATTTCAGTTTTTTCATTTCCACGAAGGTTTTATAAGCCTGGAAGATACAGACGATATGTTTATAAAAAGCCGGACAGGCATCCGTGTTCCATTATATGAACGTTTCAATGCTACTTTACAATACAATCTTGACTGGGAAAAAAGTCCGTCGCCCGGAAGGGAAAAAACCGATACGGCTCTGATGTTTACACTGGGGTATCAGCTGGAAAATTGAAATAAAGAATTATTTATAAAAAAAGCATTCTGATCAACTTTTTATAAATAACTGTAAGTATTGTATAAAAATCCATCAGCGCATTTTTTTAAAGGAGACCAATCGTATATGGAAACCAAAAAAGGCATAAGTGAAGACTGGCTGTCACTTTGGCTGGGTCTCACAATCTTTGTATTATCATTAGGTGTATTCGCCAACATTGATCTCCTCGGATGGGGAACAAAAACCAGTGTATGGACAAACGCAGTTGCAGCATTTGCACCCATATCCAAGACCTATGCTTCACTCTCCGGTGCAACCTCGCTCCTTTTTACCTATCTGTTTATCCTGGTTCTTATGGGTATAGGCGCCATGCTGCTCAAGGCAGATCTTAAAAAATTTGTTATCGGATTCACCCTGGTATACTGGATCTCTACCGCCTGCTGGTTTCTTGGTCATTACGCCTACATTGCTGCGACACCGGATAAATTAAACAGCCTCAAAATTGAATGGTCGCTTAATCTCACCGGAGAGGCAGGATACATCATTGCTCTGCTTGCAGGATTGCTTGTAGGCAATTTTCTGCCAGGGCTGGCAAGATGGCTCAGCGAGGCATCACGGCCTGAATTATATATCAAGACAGCGATTGTTATTATGGGCGCAACACTCGGGCTTAAAGCTGCGGAGTCTCTTGGGCTTGCGTCGGCTGTCATGTTCCGCGGTCTCTGCGCCATAGTGGAGGCATATCTGATCTACTGGGCAATTGTATACTTCCTGGCGCGAAAATACTTCAGGTTCAACCGGGAGTGGGCAGCACCTCTTGCTTCAGGCATATCTATCTGCGGAGTATCTGCAGCAATTGCAACTGGCGGAGCCATCCGGGCAAGGCCAATCGTTCCCATAATGGTTTCCTCACTGGTAGTTATATTCGCAGTGGTCGAGCTGATTCTTTTGCCCTGGTGTGCCAAGATTTTCCTGTGGAATGAACCACTCGTTGCGGCCGCATGGATGGGACTGGCAGTTAAAACAGACGGAGCTGCTGTTGCTTCAGGGGCTATAACCGATGCATGGATTCGCGCACAGGCGCTCGCACAGGCCGGGGTCAGCTACAAAGAAGGCTGGATGCTCATGACCACAACCACAGTGAAGATGTTTATCGACGTATTCATCGGTGTCTGGGCCTTTATCCTGGCAATCATATGGTGTGTCAAGATAGAATGCCGTCCTGGAGAAAAAATCAGAATATTGGAGATCTGGCAGAGGTTCCCTAAATTTGTTCTTGGCTATGTGTTAACGTTCATAATTCTTCTTGTCATTTGTTATCCGGCATACAATCTGATAAATACTTCAGAAAAGGAATTAAAAGAGACCACGGCCCGGATCGCAATGCTTGAGAACGAGCTTGCATCTGATGCAAATAGAACACAGACTGAGGATGATAAACATAAACTTGTTATTGCCAGAAACAGGGTGACCGCCATTGAAGCCGCTACAGAATCATCCCGGTCAAACCTGGCAATGGCCAAAACCATGACAGACGAAAGCAATGTTTTCCGACAGATATTTTTTGTAATCACCTTTTTCACTATCGGTGTCTTATCCAACTTCAAGAAACTCTGGGAGGAAGGCATCGGCAGGCTGGCTGCTGTGTATGTTATTGCCCTTTTTGGTTTTGTCATCTGGATCGGGCTGTTGATTTCATGGATCTTTTTCCACGGTGTTAAACCACCGCTGGTATTATAGGAGAGTAATTTTGGATTCAAAACCAAAGCTGGCTGAAGAGATCAAGAAGATGGAGAATGAACCCTTACTTCCGATTGAAAAAAAACTTATTGCCTGGAGCATCATTATCGGGCTTGCCCTGCTTGGCATTCTGATCTGGGTCAGTTATACCTTTTTCCCCGCAGGTGCAGGACATTAATGCGAATTTTAAACCCAGATTTTGCAGTAGAAATCGTTACGAGGATTGAAAAACCAAAGCGAAACGCGAAGTTGGAACGATTTTGACCCGGAAGCATATGCACAATATGGTGAGGATCAAAATCGTGAAACGAGCGTTGCAGCAAGGTTTTTCAGGCCGCAGTAGATGGTTACTGCAAAATCTGGGTTAAAACTAAGATCGGAAAGATAGCTACAGGTCTTGTTAAACTAAAAATTCAAAGTTCCTGGTAAGGGATAAGCTGACGGGCCAGTCAGGCATTATTTTATATAGTTTCTCATTTTGTTATTTACCCGGTAGGCGAATGCCAGTATCTCGGCAACGGCCCTGTATAACTCAGGAGGGATTTCGTCGTAAAAATCAAGCTGGGCAAGTGCGGTTACCAGGTCAGGGTCCTCGGTTATTGGTATGCCTTCCTGTTCTGCAAGTTCGAGTATCTTTTGAGCTATCAGGCCGGTACCCTTTGCAGTTATCCTGGGCGCCATATCCTTTTCTTTGTTATATTTCAGGGCAACGGCTTTTTTTATTTTTTCTGTTTTTTTTTCTTTCATAAAAATCTGTTTTTAAAATATAACTAAATAATAAGGTCAACTGATGATTCTATACCTTTTTTCATGTTTTCCGGAAAAATTGGTATTTCCTTAACCTCACAATGTATTTTTCGGGTCTTTAGACCCATGTCCCTGAATACCTTTTCAAGTTCATTAATGTTTTCCAGAATAACATTTTTTGTTTTTTCATTTTCAACATCCATCCGGATGCGGGCAGTCTCTTTGATGACTGACACGTCTATATCCATTTTTCCGGAAAACCTCATGTCAAGAAACAGGGAAAAATGAAATATCCCTTCACTATCTTCTTTTATCATAAGGTCTGATGATAAAAAATCATCATTATCGATAATAGGAAGATGAACAAACCAGCCAAACCCTTCCCTTAATGAATTGATATTCATGACCTGTTCCTGTTCGATCAGGCTCAGGGCTTCCCTGATTTTTACCGTCATGGTTTTAATGCCTTCATGGTCATCATGGCTTTTTTCAAGACTCTTTAGCAGCCTCAGCAGAATCCCCTTAAGGTCCATATCAGTCATATCTTTTGGCATATCTCCTTTTTTCCCTGTAAGCAAATGAAGGACTTTTGTTTCCCAGAAAATACCGCTCCCCTGTATATTCCTTTTAACCCATGTCAGAACTTCTGAGATGTTTTTGGCTGAGATGGGATAGTTAAGCAGATCATGCAGCCTGGCGATCAACCCGGATATATGATTTGGGAAATTTTTAATGGACTGGAAATTAAGTGCAGCAGAGAGCGCCTGAGTGATACGCTGTCCAAGATTGTTTACCGGGGAAAGCATCCCCTGCCGGTTGCCCTCAACCATATTGTTTTCCCCAAGCACCTTGAGTTCTATTTTGTTTTTTGCAGACAGGACAATGAAATCATAACTCTGCCCCTCTTTTAATGAGACCGCTGAATGTGCCCTGATATTTTTATCTCCGGAAACGATTATAAAATCTCCGTCTCTCAGCTTCTGGGTTACTGTCGCCTTGATCATAGTCCCATTTTTCAGAGAGATATCCATTTTTTTATTATTATTGCCGGGTGATGCTTTGACTGAACTGTTATTTATGATGGGCCGGAGCATACTGATAAAAAGCTCCCCTCTTATAGATTATTTGCAGCTTTACCAGCCTGTCTGTTCTGCAGTTTGACCAGGAGTTCTATCTCGGATACGGATATCCCAAGTTGTCTTGCAATCTCTTCCTTTGATAAACCCTGTTTTAAAAGATCATTCACTGATGAGCGTATTCTTCTTGAATCATGTTCATTATGGTTTGAACTTAAGGGTCTTGAGCTGTATTCCTTCATGATATTCTGAAGCTGATTATAAGAGTGGTCTGCTTTTTTAAGTATATCTTCAAGCTGTCCGAGCAGTTTTTTGCTTAGCTCTTTTTTTTCTTCGAGGTTTTTATCGAGCTGCCTTGTCAGTTCTCTCATTTCAGCGAGTATCTTCTCCGGCTGCTCAAAGACAGAGCTTAGCTCCTTATTTTTTTTTCTCATGGCAAAGTGGCTTTTAAGAAACCATAACAAGAGAAAAAAAATAATGATCTCAATTGCTGTCTGTCCTATTATCCATGTCTGTATTTCCATAATTTCTATATCTTAAGATCGATTTTGGAGCACAGGGGTTTCTTTTTTTTTAACATGCTGTAGCCTATCAGATCTTCACATTCTTTATCATTAGTATCATCAATTTCGATATTGACCATGAAGGAACCTTCTTCCTCAATGTCAGGCTTTTCATTATTCGGATTTTTTTGGGACTTGTACTTTTTATCTCTGGCCTTTCTTTTCTTTTCAATTTTCCATACTCCTTCCGGAGTATTTGAGATTGACAATGATCTCTCTACCTTTGAAAAATCATTCATTTTATGCTCCTTTCTTTTAAAAAAGGAGGGCGGGGAGTACCCTGTTAATTAGAAATACCGGATTTCCTTTATCCTGACAATCAGGTTCTGGACACCCAGTGATTTTCTCAGCATAATACTTACCTCATTTTCAAGGTAAGATATCTGAGCATTAAGATCCTTATGTTTTTGGGCTATTTCATAAAATCTCTCATATATCATATTTCTTATTACCAGCTCATTTTTCCTGAACCGGATTGATGCAAGGCTGTCCCAGACAATTATAAGATCAATCCGTATAGTTTTATTTTCGGGCCCTGGCGGAATAAAAAAAGGGGAAAGGGCCTCTTCACTCAGTTTTTCTTCATCGATTATTATTTTTCCGTATTCAACATCCTTTTTAAATAAAAAGCGGAAATTTTCAGGCATAAATTTCAGACCGAGAAAAAATGTCCCGAGCAGCACGACGATTATGATTGGAAGAATAAATACCCATTTTTTTTTGCCGGACTTTTTGTCACTATTTACCGGCTTTTCATCTGCCCCGGAATTGTTATCCTTCCCTGCGGAAAGCGTTTCATTTCCGGTTTCTTCACCAGACTCTGCTTCCGGAGAATCGTCTTCTTTTTTTTCTTCTGACATTTTTATTTATCAAAATAATTTCTAAGACT
Source organism: uncultured Desulfatiglans sp. (assembly GCA_964610475.1). GTDB lineage: Bacteria > Desulfobacterota > DSM-4660 > Desulfatiglandales > HGW-15 > JAAZBV01. The sequence continues at coordinate 44,173 of CAZSZQ010000006.1, read as the reverse complement.
GTTTTTAAGCCTTAATACCGCTTTTGTATGGAGCTGGGATACCCGTGACTCTGTATATCCCATAACTTCACCTATTTCTTTCATTGTGAGTTCTTCATAATAATAAAGTGAAACGGCTGTCCTTTCGTTTTTGGGAAGCCTGTCAATTGCTCCTGCAATAACCTGAACAAGTTCTGTTTTTTTCAGTGTCGTCAGCGGCGACTGTTCAAAACCTATTTCATAGGCGTTTTCATCTGAAGTTTCTTCACCATTAACATTATGGATCTGCATATCATATTCATTGAAGATGCTGATACCTTTTGCCTCTTCCAACAGTTTGTAAAAGGCATCCAGATCGATACCCAGTTCCTTTGCCACCTCTTCATCCTGGGCAGGACGCAATTCTCTGTTCTCAACCCTTGCATATGCCTCTGAGAGCATCTTTGCATTTTTTCTTACTGAGCGAGGCACCCAGTCCATAGAACGCAGTTCATCTATCATGGCGCCCTTGATGCGGAATTCCGCGTATGATTTGAACTCAACGCCCTTTTCAATATCAAACTTGTCGATTGCATCCAGGAGCCCCATCAGCCCTGCACTTATAAGATCATCCTGACTTATGTGCTGTGGAAGCCTTAAAGCAAGCCTCCCTGCTATGGTCTTTACCAGAGGAGCATACTTTGTCACCAGAGCTTCCCTTTCGATTGAAGCAACTTTATCTGTTCTGAAAGGTATCGTCTGCTTGTATTTTTTTATTTTTTTAGCTACATTAGGGGATGACATTCCCCTTTACCTCGTCATTATTTGTTAACTTTTTTAATTAAATTTCCTGAATCAGCAGTTCAATAATCTTCTCCAGAAAAACTTGATATCTCCATCAAAACTCATCTCTTCATCCTGAAAAAGAAGCTTTTCTGCCAGATTCATAATACTTTTACTGGCCGGTGTGTTCGGATATGTATTGATCAGAGGCTTCTGCCTTCTTACAGCCTTGGGAAGCATCTTGTCATACGGTATCCATCCGAGATAATCCAGTGACGGAGATTGAAGATACTTGTCAACCGCAATGGAGAGGCTACGGAATATCCGGTCTGCCTCATTACCGTCCTGCACCAGGTTTATAAGAACCTTGAATCTCTTCTGGTTATATTTGCCTGTAAGCACTTTAATCAGGGCATATGCATCTGTCAATGAAGTTGGCTCATTTGTCAGCACCACCAGCCTTTCCATCGCGGCAAAATTAAAGTACATGACATTTGACGATATACCCGCGCTTGTATCAATCAGTATAATATCAAATTCCTCCTGAAGCGCATCAAGTTCATTTAGTAAAAAACGTTTTTGATTTTCATCCAGTTCTGTCAGCTCCTGTATACCCGAAGCAGCAGGAAGAAGTTTGAACCCGGCTGGTGTAGGGACAATAACTTCCTCAAGGGTTTTTTCGCCGCTTAAAACATTGCTTATGGTATATCTCGGATTTATTCCAAGCATTATATCCATATTTGCAAGCCCAAGATCTGCATCAAGGATAAGAACCCTCCTCTTGAATTTCTGAAAAGCCACAGCCAGGTTTGCCGTAATGCTTGTCTTTCCTACACCACCTTTTCCGCTTGTGACTGAAATAACTCTGAAAGGTGACCCTGGAACAATATTTTTTACAACTGTCTCCGGGAGTACAGAAGTTTCCATAGTAACCATTTTCCTAAGACCGGCAGCTTGATCCATTATAACTCCCCTCACTCATTCCGATATTTGATTCCTCTCTTATTTCTGATAAAAGAAGAGATGCTATTCTTTTCTTTGAAGCGATCTCGATATCTTCAGGAACCTGTTGTCCTGTTGTAAAATAGGAGACCGGCATTTCTTTTGTTATAAGAAAATTTATCATCGGCGACAAATCTTCTGTTTCGTCAAGTTTCGAAAAAATGTAGCTGTGAAACGGCAGGTTTTCAAACCTTTTTGATGTATTGATCATATTCTTGTACTGGGTAGTGGCGCTTAGTACCAGAAACCCGTGGACACCCCCATTATCTCTGAAAAGATTTATTAGATCATTGTTTCCCTGATCACTGTCAGGACTTCTTCCTGCGGTATCTATGTAGATCCTGTCATAATCGCTGTATTTTCTTATAGCTTTTTCAAGGTCATCTCCGCTTACCGCAACATCCATAGGAATACCCATTATTCGTGCATATGCCTCCAGCTGCGCAGCTGCGGCAATCCGGAATGTATCGAGGGTAATCATAGCAGTCTTCATACCTTTCTGCAGAGTGCTATTTGCTGCCAGTTTAGCCAGGGTCGTTGTTTTTCCTACACCAGTCGGCCCTATGAATGTATATATCCTTTTCCCCTTAAATGAATCCCCGTCAACACCTGTTTTTATTTTCGTAATGACCTTCATTAAAGAATCCTGAAGCAGATGTGATTTATTCTGTTTTTTTTCCGGGGTTACCGGCCTGTTCTCAGCCATAAACCTTCTGATGTGGTCCTGATTAAGCCCGAATGTTTTAAGATAATTGTATCTTTCCCTCAGGTCCTGATCAAAGTAGAGCTCAGGTGCCAGCACTTGACCGGCATCCGAAAACATGATGGCTTCCTTTATCTCTCTCAATTCACGGCTGAGTTCCCTTATTTCATTTACATCACTACAGGGCTTTGTATTTGGAGCATCATAATCAACCGCGGCTGTCACTTCAATCCCGGGTCCGGGTTTTTCTGCATCCTTACCCGAATAGCGGACCGACTTTGTCCTTAATATAACAGCGTCTTCACCCATTTCCTTTCTAACCATTTTCATGGCTTCACTTGAATTCCTGGCTATGAATTTTCTTATGTTCATACCTGATTTAACCTATTTCTCCCAGGGACTGAACCTGAAGCCCTCCAGGTATTTCATTATGGGAAAATACAGCAACGTTAATCTGGAAACTGTCACACAATTTTTTCAGATGTCTTCTCACTGTTGTTGAACACAAAATTACAGGCTGCTCTATCTTGGCCGCAACATCATCAAGCGATCGTCTGACATGATGGATTATCTTGTTTGCCTCGCTTGGACCGAGGGCAAGGTATGCCCCAAAATCGGTCTGATTGATTCCCTTTGTAATCAACTCCTCAATGGAAGGCTTGATATTCAGGACCTTTAATGTCTTCTTGTTTTCAAGATATGGTTTCGTTATTGTACGAGACAGTCTTTGTCTTACATATTCAGTTAGAATATCCGTGTCCTTTGTCAATGGAGCATAATCAGCCAGCGTTTCTATTATTGTAAGGATATCCCTGATGGATACCTGTTCACGAACAAGGTTCTGAAGCACCTTCTGTACTGCGCCAAGGTTCAGCAGCCCTGGTGTGAGTTCTTCCACGACCTTTGGATCGGTTTTTACGACATTGTCCAGGAGATTTTGCACCTCCTGTCTCCCCAGAAACTCATATCCATGCTGCCTTACCACTTCAGAAAGGTGTGTTGTTATTACACTGGCCGGCTCAACAACCGTATACTCGGCAAGCTGGGCTTCGGATTTCTTTTCAGGATCAATCCATACGGCCGGGAGTCCGAATGCCGGATCCTTTGTCTGTATCCCTTCTATTTTCATTTTCGCATCTCCCGGGTTAATGGCAAGCAGGTGGTCTGCCATTATTTCTCCCTTTGCCACGGCATTACCCTTGATGCAGAAGGCATACTCGCTGGGTTTAAGTTCAAGATTGTCCCTGATATGTATTGAAGGGATTATCATACCCATATCAACCGCAAACTGTTTTCTCAGGGCGCGTATTCTGTCAAGAAGATTTCCCTGTGATTTATCATCGACAATGGGGATGAGTCCGTACCCGATTTCCATTTCAAGGCTGTCAAGGGGAAGAACCCTCTGTATATCTTCAGGCGTCTGGGCCTCTGCCTGCGTTTCCGGGATTGATTTAGTGCCGGTACTTTCTTCAAGTTTTCTGGCCTTAATGGATCGTGAAAGCAAATAGACCGACAAAGCAAGTATGGTAAAGGGTATTAAAGGCATGCCGGGGGTAAGACCGAAAAGAAATATTATGCATGATGCTATTACCAAAGCCCTTGGTTGAAAACCTAACTGACTTACCACTTCCGAACCGATATTCTGCCCATCTGATGAAGCCCTGCTGACCAGGATGCCTGCACCGGTCGATATAATAAGTGCAGGTATCTGTGATACAAGGCCGTCACCAATTGTAAGCAGTGTATAGTACTGGATGGCTTTCGCAAACTCGAGCTTCATCTGAAGAACACCTATAACGAGACCGCCGATTATATTGATCAGAGTAATTATAATGCCTGCAATCGCATCACCGCGGACAAATTTGCTGGCGCCGTCCATTGCACCGTAGAATTCGGCTTCCCTTGATATAGTTGCCCTTCTGCTTCTTGCTTCAGATTCATCTATGAGACCTGCATTTAAATCAGCATCTATACTCATCTGTTTTCCGGGCATTGCATCAAGTGTAAACCGGGCGGCCACTTCCGCGATTCTTCCGGAACCTTTTGTTATAACAACGAAGTTGATTACTACAAGAATGACAAATACCACCATACCTACAGTAGGGTTTCCGCCAACTACAAATGACCCGAAAGTTTTAATTACATTTCCGGCAGCAGCCGGACCGCTGTGACCTTCAAGCAGTATTAGGCGTGTTGAAGCTATATTAAGCGCGAGTCTGAAAAGAGTGGTAATCAGCAAAAGTGACGGAAAAACTGAAAAATCAAGCGGTTTTACCGCATATATGGTTACAAGAATAATTAGAATCGCGATGGTAATATTCATTGCCAGAAAAAGATCAAGTAATATAGTCGGAAGAGGAATAATCATAATCATCAGTATGCCAATGATGCCTACTGACATCCCAACATCCAGGTTTGCAAATATTGATAAATTACTTTTTCCTGCTGCTTCCATTGTTAGACCTTAATTTTCCTTTTCTTCAATCCGTATACGTAAGCAAGGATCTCTGCTACGGCCTGATATAATTGCGGAGGAATTTCACTTCCCAGCTCTAATTTATACAAGTTCTGTGCCAAGGGTTTGTTCTCCATTAGAGGTATATTAAACTTTAAAGCTATCTCCCTGATCTTAAAGGCAATATTATTTGCGCCTTTGGCTACAACCACGGGGGCTCTCATACCCTCTTCCGGTTTATATTTTAATGCTATGGAAAGATGGGTCGGGTTGGTAATGATTACATCTGCCTTCGGCACCTCTTCCATCATCCTGCGTCTCGCCATCTCTCTCTGAATCGACCTTATACGTGATTTTATAAGGGGGTCGCCTTCAGACTGTCTGAATTCATCCTTGACTTCCTGTTTTGTCATCTTAAGGTTCTGCTGATATTCCCATTTTTGATATATGAAATCCAGGATCGCGAGCACCAGGATTACACAGCAGCATTTAACCATCAATCTGAAGGAAAGTTCACCAAGAAGCAAAAATATCTGGGCATTTTCCCGGTATATTAACGGTATCATTTGAGTCATATCTTTTTTAAAAACAGAGTATGCGACCCAGCCTATAATCACGATCTTTATAATGGATTTGGCCAGTTCTACCAAGGCTCTCTTGGAAAACACCTTTTCCAGACCCTTTATTGGATCTATTTTTGACGCCTTTGGCGTCAAGGGTTCGACACTGAATATGATACCTGTCTGAAGCAGGTTGGTTAATATGGAGACAACCATCAGGAGTATCATGATAGGAGTAAGAAAAATGAGGAATTCAGTTATTACCCCCTTTATGAGAGAAGAGGAAAAACCGTCGTATGACATGATTTCAGGGATCTGTTGAATACTTTTTCTTATATTATTACCAAGGCTCATGGTCATACTCTTCGCATTGAAAAACATAAAGAGCGTTCCTGCGGTTAAAATCGTTACAGACGACAATTCACGGCTTTTAGCGATATTACCTTTTTTTCTCGCATCATCCTTCTTTTTGGGCGTTGCCTGTTCGGTTTTTTCCTGAAAACTCTGTTCTGACATAAACCCTCTACATAAGACCCAGGAGTCTTACAAGGCTTTCACCTATCATGTTTTTTATATCGAATATCAGCGGGTAGATGTTCATCAGGATAAAGCAGAAAAGGATAAGACCAATACAAAGGTTAACCGGAAACCCGACCATTAGAATATTTACCTGGGGTACAGTCCTTGCGATAATGCCCAGACAGAGGTTCGATAGGAAAAGGGCAACCAGTATAGGGGCGGCAATCTTAACGCCAAGAACAAACATACTCGCTCCTGCCTTTATCAGTTCATTACCGATAGCAGGATGAAAGCTGATACTGTTTGGAGGAACCGTATAAAAAGAGTTCGCCAATATCCTTATAAACAAATGATGTGCATCCATTGAGAAGAAAATAAGTATGGTAAAAATGTAAAGAAACTGCGTGAGAACATTACTCTGAGTACCTGTCTCAGGGTCTATGGCACCGGCCATAGAAAAACCCATCTGAAAACTCATGAACTGACCGCCCATCTCACTTGCAGCAAAAAATATCCTGATGGTAGTTGCCAGAATAAGACCCATAAGTACTTCGGATAAAACACCCAGTATTATCTCCGGGGCCGTTACAGGAAAATTGGAAACAGGCGGAACAACCGGAGTTAGGACAATAGCTATAACAAAGGAAAGCCCTGCCTTCCAGAGTGAGGGTATATTTCGGGCACCGAAAATAGGCAACAGAAAGAACAGTGTGCCGACACGGACAAGTATCCAGAAAAAACCCTGCACCTCATCAAATGTTTGAATAGGAATAAACATTCGGCTTTTTACCTGATGATAGCAGGTATACTCTGAATCAGGTTACTGGTAAATCCTGCAATCTTTTGTATCATCCATGGAGATGCTGCGAGCAATGCAAGCAGAACCGAGACAATCTTGGGTACAAACGAGAGGGTCATCTCCTGTATCTGCGTTGTTGCCTGCAGTACAGCAATCAGCAATCCGACAACAAGGCCTACTCCCAGGAGGGGAAGAGAGAGCATCAAAGCAAGTTTGATAGCTTCACTTCCCAGATTGATAACATATTCAGGCGTCATATTTCCCCCTTACATAAAACTTTTTATCATAGAACCAACCAGAATATTCCAGCCGTCAATGAGGACAAACAGCATAAGCTTGAATGGGAGAGATACCATGAACGGGGGCAGCATCATCATACCCATTGACAACAGCACGCTTGCAACAACCATATCAATAACCAGAAATGGAATATATATTACGAATCCTATCTGAAATGCAGTCTTGAGTTCACTGATAACAAAGGAAGAAAGCAGCACGATAGTTGGTATATCATCATAATCTTTTGGTTTGTTTATTTTTGAGATATCTATAAAAAGGGCCAGGTCCTTTTTTCTTGTCTGTTTGAACATGAACTCCCTTATTGGTTTTAGGGCCTTTTCAGTCGCATCCTGCTGAGTTATCTCTTCAGCCAGGTAGGGCTTAAGTGCTTCCTCATTTATCTGGTTGAATACAGGTGTCATAAGGAAGAAGGTGAGTAAAAGTGCAAGACCTATAATTATCTGGTTCGGAGGCATCTGCTGTGTCCCGAGAGCGTGCCTTACAAGTGAAAAGACTATAGCAAGCCTGGTGAATGATGTCATCATTACTATAATTGCAGGGGCAAGAGACAGAACCGTAAGAAGGAAAAGCGCCTGAAGAAGCGTAGACACCTGCTGCGGGTTGTCGGCCTGTCCGATACCGATTGTCAGGTTGGGCAGGCTTGGGGTTTGTGCCATCAATGGTGAAGTCAATACAAGTATCATAAGGCTTGATAAAGCCGAAATAAATATGAGATATTTCATCATGCTATTCATTTTTATTAACTTTTCTCCACGCATGTTTTTCCTCTCAGAACTGCCTTCGATAGAAACGCATCAAACCTGTTTCCGGACTGGTTAAGGTTTTTATAAAATACACTGTCTTCTGCAGGTTTATCTATCTTAGATATCAGAGAGATATTTTCAGCGCCTACACCGACCAGGAGCCATTGATCACAAACTTCAACAAGCATAATTGACCTTTTAGGTGCAAGGGAGAGAGTAGCTATGTTTTTCATCAGAGGATATTTACTGATGGAGAGCGAACCGCCCTTTAACCTTCTCAGGATAAAGAAAAACAATATCATCAGGATAAAGACAACCAGCAGGGAAACTGCCAATTTAAATGATAGTATATTGAAGTCAGTGTACAATATCTTTCTCCGTATTATTAGTATTAAGGATCAATGAATCAGGTCAGACTCTTAACCCTTTCTCCCGGGCTGATTATATTGGTCAGCCTGATCGCGAATTTTTCATTGACTACGACAACTTCGCCATGAGCCATAAGTTTTTTGTTTACAAAAATTTCGAGCGGCTCATCGGTCAACCGGTTTAATTCCACTACCGACCCCTGGCTTAACTTCAGGAGATCACCGATTTTTATCTTTGCGTTGCCGAGTTCAACTGAAATATCCAGGGGAATATCCAGCAGAAAATCCATATTCCTTCCGCTGTTATTTTGTCCGATTCCCGGTTCAAGTTCTGCCAAATTCATTCCTCCCGACATTTTTTCCATTTCCTCCATATTATTACTGTTACCCATAAGTTAGCCCTCTCCTTATGAAGTTGCTTGCATTCTAGACCTGCTCCACATAAGGCCGTTCCACCTTAAAGACCTTTTTATTCTTATATCTGCCGGCAAAACCTTCAAAAAGTTTTACCTCCTCAACCTCAGCTATTAAAGGCTGTTTGTAGTTTTTATCCAGGATAAGGATATCTCCTTCCCTTAAGTTCAAAAAGTCTCCAACCGATAACTCTGTTTTGCCCAGATTCACGTTCATTGTGACTTCAGTTCCCTTTAACTGATACTCTATACCTTCTATCCAGTTTCTATCCAGTTGTGTTACAATTTCTTCATCCCTGTAATCGCCTGCCAGTTTATGCCGTATCGGCTGATAGGATGCATATGGAAAACAAATGATTATGTTTCCAAGAACTTTCGTAAGCTCGATTTCGAATTTAGTTGAAATAAGGAGTTCCTCACCCGGTATTACATTCACAACAAGGGGATTACTCTCAGATCTTACGAATTCCGTTTTAAGAGGATGTACATCTTCCCATGCCTCTGCAAGATTGTTCAGGACGGTGTGAACCACCTTTTCTATTATCTTGTTCTCAATTGAGGTGAATTCCCTGCCTTCTATCTTTGTAGATCCGATCCCTGTTCCTCCGAAATAGGCCTCAACAAGACTGAATACCAGACGGCTTTCTACAACAATTATTCCAAGTCCCCTCAAAGGATCCATCTTGAAGAGATGCATGCTTGTAGGGACAGGTAAAGAGCGCTGAAAATCGGAATATTTGACGGTTTCAATAGGATCAGGTGTGACATCGAGCAACTTGCGCAGTGAATTGGAAAGACTTCCCTTTAATTTTTGACTGAACCGGCTGTTCACCACATCCAGCAGGGGCATGTTTCCCCTTATATTCAGTCCGGCAGTAGCCCAGTCAAAGGGGTTCAGGTCAACATCGTTTGATCCTGATTCAAAATCGCCGGCATCACCGATGTCTCCTGTATCAAGGCCTTTTAATAGAGAGTCAACTTCATCTTGTGAAAGCAGTTTATTCATTTAAAAATTCACCTGTACATTAATATTATTTTAATTACCTATTGTTTACTGGATTATAAAATCGGTAAAATAAACATTAATAACCTTGCCTGTCGCAAGATACTGATTTATTGTTGCCATTATCTCCGCCCTTAACTGCAGCTTTCCATCAAGGGTATTGATGTCATCGTTTGTCTTTGAACTAAGCATTGTTAGTATCGAGTCCTTGATTTGAGGGAGTCTTTTATTCATCTCTATTGTTGTTTCCTGGGAATCGAGTTCAAGCTCCACCTTTGCCTTGAGATAGTTTTTTCCGCGGTCACCAATAAGGTTAACAATAAATGTGTCCATCGGGAAGATCGTCCCAATATCAGGTTTTTTGTTTTTCTTCACGATATCAGTCTCATCCGAATTGCCGGAGAATAGCCCGCTCTTCCAGACATAAACGCCTCCTCCAAGCAGACTTAAACCCAGAATGCAAATAATAATGAGATTTATCGGAACTTTTTTCCTCTTTGGTTCTTCTTGTACCTGTGGTGCCTTATCTTTTTCTATTTCTTCTTTTCCCTGTTCTGCCATCACTATTTACTCCCTGGATTATGGATTATTTAAAACTCGTCTCACGCAATTCTGGAGACAGAAAGGCATTTAATTTCTGCTCCAGGAGTCTTGGATTATCACCCTTTGCTATAGACATGATGCCTTCTGACATAAGTCCTTTTATCATAACCTCATCAGAACTCTTGTTTCGCAATTTTCCTGCAATTGGAAGACAACAGACATTCGCCAGTATTGAACCATAAAAGGTTGTTAAAAGGGCAACTGCCATAGCAGGCCCGATAGAACTCGGGTCGTCCATTGTCTGGAGCATCTGTACCAGCCCGATAAGGGTCCCGATCATCCCCATGGCAGGAGCAAATGTCCCCATCGTTGTGAATATTTCAGCCCCGAGTTTATGTCTCTCCTGTATATTAACGATTTCTGTATCCAGAATATCCTTGATTGATACAGGTTCAAGGCCGTCAACCGATAACTGGAGCCCCTTTTTCATAAAATCATCAGAGATATCGTTCAATGCAGACTCCAGGGCCAGTATCCCCTCTCTTCTGGCAGTACCGGCAAGGGTAACAAAATTGGCTATTAATTCCTTTGATGTAGTAGGCTTAATAAAAAAGGCATTTTTTACAACCTTGATAACCTTAAAGATATCAGGAAGAGGGTAATTGATCATTGAACACCCGATAGTGCCGCCGAAAACTATCAAAACAGAAGGGAGGTCCAGAAACAGTACAAGTGAACTGCCCATGAGTATTGACCATATCACAAGGGTAAAGGCCGATATAATGCCAATGATGGTTGCGATATCCATATAAAGGTTCTCCAAATTTACTAAAGAAATTTATTCTCTATAGAGCAACCTCTGTGCCAGATCGGTTTGAAAGGAAGTGGAATTTTATTAAGCATGTAACTTATTGATTATAAATAATAAAATTGGATATTTAAGATAATAGCATTGGGAATTTTTCGGGATTATTCGTGTTTTTGGCGTCAAAGAAATGACGAAAGACAGGTATTACTCGCAATGATATGGCTGTCAAAAATTTGACAACATGGATTTTTACAAACAGTCGTCAGGAAACGCAGGTAACCTTACCTGACAATAATCAAAGGTACATGTTTCATGTTGGGTGAATGCCTGCCAGCAAAGGAAACAGGGGTTATTTCTTCTGCCGGCAGGCAATTTACCCATCGGAGGCAACCGGTTTTCCCGCTTTTGCGGAAATGCTGTTTAATCTCCTTTTTTATGTTTTTACTTCTGTAAAAAAACCTCATTAATGTTTCAGATTGATCAGCTCCTGAAGCATCTGATCTGTAACTGTAATGATCTTTGAATTTGCCTGGAACCCTCTTTGTGTAGTAATCATCTTCACAAATTCATTTGCAATATCAACATTTGACTGCTCAAGGGAGTTCGGGGCAATGCTTCCCAGACCGTTTGTTCCCGGAAGACTTGTTGTTGCAGGACCGCTTTCTCTTGTTTCACGGTATAAGTTCCCGCCTTCTTTATGAAGTCCCTGGAGGCTCTGAAATTTTGCCAGTGCCAGTCTATAAAGGGGAAGAACCTGACCATTTGAATAAACGCCGGTAATAAGTCCGTCGACACTGACATCAACGCCCTGCAGGTCTCCGGCGCCATACCCGTCTGCGGATTGGTATACGGTTGTTGATGCACTTGCATACTGGGTTGTTGATAATGAATCAGGTACAAATGAGGAACCGTTCCATCTGACCCCTACATCAAGTGCTATTCTTTCGGTTGTTGCAGCGCCGCCAAGATAATCTGCAGCAAATTCAAGATATCCGTCAGAATTGAAGTCTGTAGCACCACTTAAAGTCCAGTCATCGGAGCGTGTCAGGTTGAGCGCCAGTGTACCATCAGCTGAAGGCGTCTGTGCAAGGTTAACGGTAATATCTTCCGGGCCTGATGCGCCTGAGAGGCGAATACTTACCTGGGTTGGTGTATTTGCTATTACTGTTCCTGAACTTGTGGCCCAGGAGTTGGTTGCAGCGGTATATGTTAATGTAACAGAAGCCGGGGCGGAACTTGTCAGGGCCTCCGAGTTATTGACTACAATTGATGTATCTATAGTGTTTAATCCGCCGGTTTTTGTGCCTTCCTGCACTGCCTGACTTATCCCATCTGATGCCGGGGTATAGCCTGTAAGATTTGACAATGTTATGCCTGTTATAGTTCCGCTTCCTTCATTGAAGGACATTGTTCCGCGGGCAAGGAGACCGGCAGCTTCGGTTCCGGAAATACCCGCCCTTAAATCCTCACTGGGATTACAGGTTACTATATATTCCCATTCTGCACCGGAGATTTTATCATAATATACAGTTATATCATGAGTGCTTCCAAGCGAGTCATATGCCTTGACGGTTGTCTGATATTCATAACTGTTAGATGCGATAGGCATTTCGGAAGCCCCATTCCATGCACTCGAAAGGATTGAAGAGTTGCTTGTCATATCCTTGTCAAGGTTGGCAATGATCGAAACCGCATTTGTGGCCTGTGGCTGGGATGTGAATGATGTCATAGAAATATCTCTTGTTGAACCTGTAATGTTACCGCTGGCATCAACAGCCCATCCCTGTACGACATAACCTTCGGGATTTATCAAATTCCCATCTTTGTCAAAACGGAAGTTACCGGCCCTTGTATAGTAAAGACTATTTGAGCTGCCTTCCCTTACGGAAAAAAATCCGTCTCCTCCTATTGCCAGGTCCGTAGTATTACCTGTCGATTCAAAAGATCCCTGTTCAAATGTTGCATAGATATCGGATATGGCAGTGCCTCTGCCGACCTGTGATGTCCCGGCCCTTGTAAACATATTCTGACTTAAAAGGTCCTGAAATGTAAAACTGCTGCTTTTAAAGCCGACTGTGTTTACATTGGCAATGTTGTCACCAATGATCTGCATTGCATTGCCCAGATTACTTAAACCACTTATTCCTGAAAAAAGTGCACTTGAAAGAGCCATAATTACCTCCTGTGTTTTCCTTTTAATATTAAAATGATCCGGAATAAATCCGGTTAATAAATTTTATAAATTTGTTGCCGTTGTTTCGTTACTTTTGACCTTTACTATCTGTGACATGCTCAGAGGAGTGTCATCTATATAGATTATGGGTTTTTCCTCATTCAGGTTTACGCCGGTGACAGTCCCCTTGACATACTTACTAACCTGTACTTTTGTTCCGGTATTGGACATAGCTGATACATTATAACTGTATTCACCGGATGTAAGGAGGCTTCCATTTTTATCGAACCCATCCCATTCAAAATCATGATTCCCGGCATCGACCACTCCAATGTAGATCTCCTTGATTTTAATTCCATTGGCATCAAAAATCTGCGCCACGCATTCAGCCGGTTCCTCTATATTAAATGAGGCTTTTGCTGCTTTACCGTTATTAAGAACCAGTGTATTACTTTCTGCCTGAACTTCTTTACCTATGAGATCCAGAACCTGATATCTGCTGTCACTGTTCTGGATGCTCTCAATGGATTCGAGATTCTTATTGACATTAAAAAGCTGTTCCAGTGTGCTGAATTGTGCAAGTTGGGCACTGAACTGAGATGTATCCATTGGATTAAGCGGGTCCTGTTGTTTCATCTGCGCAAGAAACAGTTTTAAGAATGCGTCACGGCCAAGTTTGTCCTCTTCAGGTACAGCGTAAAGATTTTTTTCTTCAAATTGAGGTAATACGCTAATTCCGGTTACCATTATTTTACCCTTTCTTTTTCATTAAACATGAACATCTACTTGATTATCGTTTATTATATCTATTCCTGTCAGTACGGAAGCCAGGTTATCTTTGTTGTTATTAGTCCTTGAACCTGTATGACGCATGGAACCCTTTCTGTTATTTCCATCCGCCCATGTTTCGCTGTCTCTACGTTCACCATTTTCAATACCAACCATCACATCAAACCTGTCAATAGTATAACCCTGACTATTCAACTGATTTTTGAGCTGATTCAGATTTGCTTCTATGATTTCCTTGACCGCAGTATTTTCGGCGCTCAGATTTACATGTATGTGACCATTTTTATATGTAAGGTCAATGTCCAGTCTTCCCAATTCCGGAGGAGTTATCTGTAACCTGCTCTGGTATTCGCCTGTCCTGATCATAAACATTATCCTGTCAATAATCTTGGGAAGCTGTGGCGGCAGATACATTGCTGTATTGGGCTGGTCAATCTTTCCGATGTTTTTTATATCCTTTTCCTGGAGTATATTAAAACCTGATAAAAATGGTGTTTCTTTCATAGTATTAATGTTGCTGTCCTTGCCTGCTGAACCGTTTTTTGCAGAAACCCCGGAATGCAAAATATCATCAGTAGTTTTTCCATTGATATCTGCATTCAATTTTTTATCTGCAAGTTTGATCAGTTCAGTCAGGTTAAGCTTCAGGTTCCCCTGTTCTGTGGATGAGAGCAACTGATCATTTTTAACTGATTCGTATACTTTATCATTTAATAAAACTGACTTTAAATAATTCTCATGCTGCCCGGCACCTGTTTTTTTAAGATCCATGCGAAAGGAGTCAAGAAAGCTCTTAACATCTCCTTCTGAAGCCCCCTTATTCTTAAGAAATGATGAAATATCCTCTTTGAAGTTGTTTCCAAGCATCCCGGAGACAATTTTGCCTTCTCCCTCCAGTAGGGTGATTCTATTCTGATTTAACGGGTACGCTTCTCTATAAGCAGGCCCTTGTTCGAGTTTTATTTTTACCAGGGCGGAATCGAAATCTTTCAGAAATGAGTTGATGTTTTCCTCTGAAACACCTTTTTCTATCAGCATTGCTTCAATATTATGTTTCAGTTCCTTCTGAACATCATCTGTCAGAAAGGAGCCTGAGCCAGTTAAGAGGCTGTTTCTGCTGTTCTTTGTATCCTCAGTATTGAAAAGGCGCATATTAACTGAGATGTTATTTTTTGATAAGAGGGAAATAATATCATTTTCTGAAAGAGGGGCTGTCAAAACTTTGTTAAGTTCTGCTGACAGCTTCCCGATCTCAAGTTCCCGGTTACCATTGAGGCTATTTTCAATGATCTTTTTCACATCACCAGCCCCTACCCCCATTTTAAAGAGTATCTCACCGGCGCCAGGGACCTTGGATGCTTCTATAAACGAGCTGTTTTTGGGATCATTTGTCAATAGTTTATTAATCTTTCCTGAAAGGGCAGTGTTTCCGGCTCCAATACCTGAAAAGAAATTGCCATATTCTCCCGGATCAATCCCCTGTTCATTTAGAAAGGATGAAAAATTTTCCTTAAAAGATGCCATAAGCATCTTACCTGAAGCTGCTCCATTCGGATTAATGCCGGATAAACCTGTGAGTAACCTGTCAAGCTCAATAAGATCATTTGTATTTTTTGATGCAGAAATAACCTGATTGATATCCTTTAGTGAGAAACCCTGCTTTTCCAGAAATTCAACAAGCTGATTATATAAAGATGAAGGGACTATTACTGCCTCATGATCGTTGCTGTTTTTATTTAACCTGTTTAATTGGTTTCTGCCGGATGTTCCCTCAAAAGTATTCATACTGTTAAGGTTTGACTTGTGATCTGATAAAGTAAAATTATCGGCATTGTTATCGGTATAGATGTTTGACACCCAGCTGCTATTGCTACCTTCCATGCCAATGTTGTTCAGTATAGATTGAAACATATTATCGTAACCGGTTTTTCCCGGTTTTATTCCTTCGGATAGCCCCATGCCGTTAACAGGAGATAGTATATTTATTTCCGTCAGATTATTCATTCTGTATCCTTATATGAAAATATCCGTTACTGCTGCATCCCTATTAAGCAACGGTTGTGCCAGAAATTGATATCAAAAATAAAACAGTTAAAACAACTGGATACAGATAAACGGGTATTTTTGATCAAGCGACCAAACGGTAAAATTTACCATTTGAAAAGAAGGCTAGGTAAATTTTTCCAGGTAATTAATAAGAGTATTGATAATATCTGTAATAGATATTAAAAGGAAGGCAGTAAAAAAGAGAAAACCAAATACTGGTAATAGTAAAGAAATTATCAGAAGGGAGAATTCCATTGGAAAAACATGTTAAAATCATGCCGTGCCTGGACATGCAGAACGGCCGGGTTGTTAAGGGTGTTCATTTTGTTGATATACGTGATGCTGGCGACCCGGTTGAATGTGCCAGGGCATATTGTGAGTCTGGCGCAGATGAGCTGGCTATGCTGGACATCACGGCCACTGTCGAGGGCAGAAAAACCATGCTGGATGTGGTAAAGCGTGTTGCTGAAGTGACAACCGTGCCATTTACTGTCGGCGGGGGAATATCTGACATTAAATCTGCTGGTCTTGTTCTCGAGGCAGGGGCCGACAAGGTCTCAGTCAGCAGTGCTGCCTTCAGAAGGCCTGAACTCATCGAAGAAATGGTAAAAAATTATGGGCCTGCAAGGATAACCGTAGCAATTGATGTTGATTTAAACCCGGAAATGCCGTCAGGTTATGAGGTCTATATTGATGGTGGCAGGACTGCAACAGGTGCAGATGCTATTGAATGGGCAAGACGCGTTGACGGTTATGGTGTCCCGGTTATTCTGCCAACGAGCAAGGCTGGTGACGGTGTCAGAACAGGGTATGATCTTCCGGTGATAAGGCTTATAAAAGGAGCGGTATCTGCACAGGTTGTGGCTTCTGGCGGAGCAGGGGAACCTGAGCATTTCTACCAGGCAGCAGAGGCCGGGGCAACAATCCTGCTGGCCGCATCAGTATTTCATTTTGGGATTATAGGGATCAGAGAACTGAAGAATTATCTTAAGGGTAAGGGCATTCAGGTACTTTAGAAATCAGATGGATCGGATACAGAGAACTTTAATGAAAACTTATTAACATAATATATATTTGTATTTACTATGCGCTAAGGAAATCCGCGATTTATTAATAAGGCTAATTATTCTTTCGCGCTCAGCATTTCACTTATTCTTGCGCCCTTGTCAGGCGTCATCATGGCGAGGATTCCGCCTGCCTCTTTTCCTTTCATATTTCCCAGTATCCGGACTACAGTGTCTATTTGCAGCTTATCCAGAATAGCAGCTGCTTTTGCAGCTTCCATCGAACTGTACAGTTTTACCAGATGAGCAATTTTTGCATCCTGCATCGTCTTTTCTCTTTCAGCAAGGGTTTTTGAGTATGCAGTCAGACTGATTTGAAGTTCATTCAGTTCAGCCATTCTGGCATCGACCTCTTCTTTAAGGGGAATAAGCTGAGCCTCCAATTTTTTTAATTCAGCCTCTTTTAAGGATAGATCCTTCTCTCTTTTGCGGAGATTTTGTTCCATGGTCTCGACATCAGGTTTTTTTTCTGTCTTAACCTCTTCTGCCATGGCTACATCTAATGATGCAATACCCGTTGATGATGTTTTTAGAAATACACCGCTTATTGTCACCTTAGCCGCCAGGAGTAAAAAAAACAGCAAAAGTGTGGTGACATAGAAATTCGGTTTTAGAGAAAACTTTTTCCATGTCTTATTACTGCTGTCTCGTTTATTTCCTTTATCTCCAGCTGATTCTGATCGTGATGCCATTTTTCCAGATCCCTTTCCTTTAGTTTTTCGAAAACCTTATACTGCTTTGATTTTTCAAGCAGGTTTTTCCTTTTATTAATTAGAGCCTGCTCAGCTCCGAGGCGTTCTATTTTTTTCAGTTCGGTTCTTATGAGGAGCGCATTAATAAATTCAGAGTGGTTTAGTAAGTCATTGGATGATATTATCGCACGCATTTTTTTTTCAAGATCATCATTTGTTTTTGTTATCTCATCCTTATATAAGCTGATATCTTCATCAATTTTATTCAGAATACCCTGCGCCCTGGACAGTTCAACAGCAGCCTTTTCTCTCAAGTATTTCCTGTAGTTCAATAAAGACTCATATCTGAAATTAAATTTCAACCGGTATAACTCCTTTTTATTCAGTTGCCTTTTGCCAGAAGTTTAGTCATCTGCAAAAGCGATGCTTCCATTGTGCTGACTTCAAGCATGTCCTGCCTCAGAAAACTGTTCAAGGCATCTATCATATCAAGGGCATAATCAGTGTTTCTGTTATTCCCTCTTTCATAAGCCCCAAGATTAACAAGATCTTCTATCTTTGCATAATCTGCAAGTATTCTTCTGAATTTGTATGAAAGACCAAGATGCTCCTTAGTCACAACATCCGTCATCAACCGGCTTATGCTCGAAAGCACATTAACTGCAGGGTATTGACCTTTTGTAGCAAGAGATCTGTCAAGGACAATGTGACCGTCAACAATGGACCTTACGGCATCGGCAATAGGTTCATTCATATCATCACCTTCAACAAGAACAGTATATATTCCTGTTATGGATCCGTTACGTGCGCTGGTTCCGGCCCTTTCAAGCAGTTTGGGAAGATGAGAAAAGGTGCTGGGCGGATAAGCTTTACTGGTAGGAGGTTCTCCTGCTGAAAGCCCTATTTCCCTTACTGCCATTGCGAACCTCGTAACCGAATCCATCATAAGCAACACATCCATATCCTGATCTCTGAAAAATTCAGCTATTGCGGCAGCAAGGTATGCACCTCTCATTCTGATGAGTGGAGAGGTATCGGAAGTTGCTGCAATCACTACTGACCTTTTCAGCCCTTCCTCCCCAAGGTCACGTTCAATAAATTCCTTAACCTCTCTGCCTCTCTCACCAATTAAACCGATAACATTTACATCTGCTTTTGTAAATTTCGACATCATTCCGAGAAGCATGCTTTTACCAACTCCGGACCCAGCCATGATAGCTGCTCTTTGCCCCTTCCCAAGCGTATTGAGACAGTCTATTGACCTTACACCGACAGAAAGAGGTTCTTCAATACGGTTTCTGCACAGCGGATTCACAGGATGGGAATATAAGGGCATATTTCTTTCAGTTTTTACTGGCGGGCCGCCATCAAGGGGATTACCAAGTCCGTCCAGAACCCTCCCAAGCATATCAAAGCCTGCATCAATGGTTGCAGTAAAACTCTTTGCCCTTATTGTGGCTCCCGGTTCTACTCCGTCGGATTTTTCCAGAGGCATGAGTAGAATATTCTGGTCTCTGAACCCTATTACTTCAGCGTTTATGGGCTCATGCATAATTCCTGATACTACTTGACAAATACCTCCAACAGGCATTGCTGGACCGTTTCCTTCTATTACATTACCAACTACCTTGGTTACTTGTCCCTCTACTGTGACCGGACATATGGAATTTATTTTTTCAAAATATCTGTCAAGGGCGATTTTCATTGCATATTACTGGATATCATTTGGTATTCTTTATCAACAACCTTTATAATTTCATCAATCTGGTCATCAATTGTTGCATTTATCCTTCCGAATCCTGTTTCAAGGACACACCCTCCCTTTACAACAGAGGAATCCTCAGTCAGCTGAAAATGCCCTCCCTTTGAAAGCCTTGCCAGATCAGGAAGCATCTTTTTAACTTCTTCCATATCATCGGGATTTATGATGATCCTCACTTTTCTCTTATCAGTCAAAAACTTGGAGGCGGTCTTTATGCTGTGTTTTATTATGGAATCATTGATCTTAATCTCTTCTCCAATAATTTTTTTAACTATAAGTTGGATAATGCGAAGCATCTCTCCTTCAGAGTCATGAAATATATGCGCCTTCAAATCCCTCAATTCTGCGAGCAAGGCTTCATACTGCCTTCCCATCTCCTCCAGTTTGGATTTTTCAAGATCCAGGCCATCTCTCTGACCCTGTGCAAAACCTTTTTCATATGCCTCTCTCTCGAGTCTGGCTATTCTTGCCTTAAAGTCTTCCTTGATGGTAGGATCCTCTTCTTCAATAACCGGCAGACACCATGAAGTTACTGATGAATCATCACGCCTGAATATAGTATCGGACGAGTTTGCACTGTCTTCCAAAACTATTTCATCTGTTTGAAATGAATCGATGTTGAACAGAGGGGTGAAAATTTCTTTCGGTTCTTTAGACAAGTACCTCATCTCCTCCCTTACCGCCAAGAATTATTTTACCTTCCTCTTCCAATCTCCTGGCTGCCTTTACTATATTGAGCTGTGCCTGTTCAACATCCTTCAATTTAACAGGACCCATTACCTCCATATCTTCTCTCATCATTTCAGCTGCACGCTGGCTTATATTGTTGAAAATCTTGTTGGCAAGTTCCTCGGAACTTGTCTTGAGGGCCAGAATCAGCTCATCATTGCTGACCTCCTTAAGTAACGCCCTGATAGAGCGGTCATCAAGTGTAACAAGATCTGCAAATACAAACATTTTCTGTCTTATTTCATCTGCAAGTTCTTCCCTGATGCTTTCGATTTTGTCGAAAATATTATTTTCAGTCTGGTGGTCCAGGTTGTTTAGTATTTCTGCTGCTGCCTCAATTCCTCCCTGGTTTGCATGGGTTTCGTTTCCCATATCAGAAAGCATTTCATCCACAATTTCATGAACTTCCTCCACTATTTCGAAAGGGACATCATCCAGATCAGCAATTCTAATGATTACCTCACCCTGAAGATGCTCAGGCAATGCCTTGATAATTTCTGCAGCTGTCTGGTGTCTCATATTTACAAGTATAAGGGCAATGGTCTGTGGATGTTCTGTCATGAGCAGATTAGCCAGAACAGTAGGATTGTAGTTGCTGAGTTTTTCGAATGATTTTTCATTACCCTTTGAAAGCAGGTTCCCAAGCAATTCATCTGCCTTTTTTGTGTCAAACGCCTTTGGCATTGTCTTCTGTAGAAAATCCTTGCCCGACAGGCCCATGCTGCCATCGCCCATCTCTTTTGAAAAATCATCCATCACATAAGATATTGTTCTTGAATCGACCTTTTTTATCGCAGCCATCTCTTCACCGAGGGTTTTTACCTCTCTGTCATCGAGGTGGCGGAATACCTCTGCTGTAAAATTTTCCCCCATTACCATTAAGAATATGGCAGCCTTTTTTTTCCCTTCTATATATGGCCTGTTCTCCAATTAACTCACCTCATTTAACCAGGTTTTTATGATGTCAGCCGCTATATCAGGATTTTCTTTTGTTGCCTGAAGGAGTCTGAGTTTTTCGCTTTGCCTTGTCTGAAGCTCACCCACAGGAGACGATCCCTCCGTTTCCATTCCGCTCGGAAGAGCCCGTGTTGATACATATTCACTAGTTTGATTTAGCCATTTCTTAAAGGGTTTGATAGCAATAAGAAAAAACAGGGCTACAATAAGAATATTCAGAATCGGCTTACTGGCTTTCTTGAAATAACCCATCCATCCTTCCGAACTGGCTACTATTATATCTCCGGCAATTTCCTTATCCATATTGAAGGCCACATTGGATACAGTTACCTGATCTCCACGGTCTGCATTGAACCCTATGGAATTTTTTACTATATCCTCAAAGTTTTTCATCTGTTTCCGGTCCCTTTGTTTGAACACCTTAGCAGTGTTCCCTTCCGCGTCTTTAGTCACTTCATAGGGGCCATCAACTATTACAGAGGCAGAAAGACGTTTTATTTCTCCTGATTCATCAATAATAGCCCGTTCTACCTTGTTTATTTTGTAATTAAGTATGGAGTTTTCTTTTTCGTATAGACTTGATGAGGACTTAGACCCTTCAGCTCCTGTTTGAACACCCATACCAAGCAGGTCCGGCGAACCCTGTGGTAATCTATCACCTTCTGTTGATTTTTCTTTTTGTCTCTCCTCACTAATGATTACAGCACTGTCAGGGTCATAATTTTCTTCAGAGGTTTTTATCCTTTTAAAATCCACATCGACCGATACCTTCGCCACAACCTTGTTCATGCCTACTACCGGCTCAAGCATGGTAACGATCTGTTTCTCATAGGTTTCCGCCAGCCTGCGGCTGTAATCAAGCTGATCGCTGCTGATATCTCCCATACTGTTTTTATCATTTCCCTTTGTCAGTATCCCGCCTTCCATATCAACAATAGATACATTTTCTGGTTTTAAACCTTCAACCGAACCTGAAACAAGGTTGATTATTCCCTGCAGCTGTCTGGGGTTCAATTCTCTTCCTGGACGCAGACGTACTACAACAGAGGCTGTTGCCGGTTTTTCTTCTTCGGCGAAGAGAGAGTCTCCAGCTGTCACAATGTGTACTCTGGCCTGATCAATAGAGTCAAATGCCAGGATGGTTCTTGCAAGCTCCCCTTGAAGCGCCTGCTGGTATCTGAGTTTCATCTCAAATTCGGTTGTACCGAATGACATATCATCAAATATCTCGAAACCAACAGTCCCTCCTCTGGGCACTATTCCCTCTGAAGCCATATCTAGGCGCAGCTGGAGGACCATATCATCAGGTACTTCAATAGTGGTCCCACCGTTTTTAAGCTGGTATTTTACCCTGTTTTCTTTCAGCTTTTCTGTTATTTTTGAAGCTTCTGCCGGATCCAGGTCCCTGAATAGCTCCTGATAATCGGGCCTGTTAGTATATGTAAGCAGTGCTATAAAACCGCCTACAACTATAGTAAATGTAATAAAAAAGGAAATTCGCTTTCCGGCCGGTATTGCCTTTAAGACCTCTATAAAATTCCCTACACCTTCCGCCATTTATGCTCCTATCGTAATTCCATTTTATTAACATTACGCTACCAGTTAATTTAAAAGTTCATCCTCATGATTTCCTGGTATGCGTCCAAAAGTTTATTTCTTATCTGCAATAAAAATCTCAGGGATATCCCTGCTTTTTCAGCTGTTATCATCACTTCATGTATATTATTGTTTTTGCCAAGGGCGAAGTCTTGAGTCATCTTATCTGACTCCTTCAACTGGTTATCCACATTAGCCACAAACTCGTTAAGAGTATCAATAAAGGAGCTGTCATTATTTCTGATACCTTTACTGCCCTGTGATGAGTTAAAAAAATCATTGTAATTACCCTGTATTTCTCCGGGACGGCTCATTTGAACTCCTCCTATTTACCAATATCTATGGCTTTTAAAGCCATATCCTTGGCTGTCCTTATTGCAGAGGCATTAGCTTCATATGACCGGTTGGCATCGAGCATCTGTACCATCTCCTCAACGAGGTTTACATTAGGAAGATATATGTAACCTTCTTTATCAGCATCCGGATGTGTCGGATCAAAGACCTTTTTAAGATCGCCTGGCACCGGGACTATCTTGGTGACCTCAACGCCGTATATCTCCTTATCGAGCGAATTTCTTAACTGCTCCTCAAATGATTTTTTGACAGGGACAGTTCTGAATATGCTTGTCTTTCTTCGGTAAGGCGTTCCGTCTTCAGTCTTTGTAGTATTGGCATTTGCCAGGTTCATTGCTATAACATTCAACCTTTCTCTATGGGCGGTCATTCCGCTTGCCGCGATATCAATACACTTTAACAGGTCCATATTTACCTCCTTGAATCGATTACTGCCTTGAGAAATTCAAACTTCCTTGAAAGCAGTCTGGTGGAGGCCTCATAGAGGAGATTATTCTGTGCCATGTTTGCCATTTCATTATCAATGTTTAGTTCATTGGGCTCCCCGTACTCCCTTATAATGGCATAAGGGTTGTAACTGCTTCCCATAACGGACTCGCCTCCTGAAATATGTTCCGGTTCCGATTTAGCCAGTTTAATGCTTTTATTTTCATAGGCCTTCTGGAGTTCCTTCTCAAAGGGTATCTCTCTCTGGATATATCCGGGGGTTTTGGCATTGGCAAGATTTCCTGCAATTACATTTTGTCTTATCGCTCTGAAATCAAGCACCTTTGAGAGGATTCTTGATGTTTTATCCATGAACATGTTTTTTGCAGAATTTATTTTTTCCATGGCGTCTCCTTAATTGACTCTTCTTTATTTTCTATTAGTCTGCCTGCAAAACAGAGACCAAACCGGGTAATGTGCGGATATTTCACCAGCTCTGGTGATTACCTCTTTTTAATAAAAAATTTTTTAAAATTCCTACTTTTTCATGTTTATGCAACCAATTGTTTTTTAATGCTTTTATTAAAATAGAAGGACCATTGCATTTTTGTTTCAATCATATTCGGGTGCACCCGGCCGTCAAAGAATCCCTGGATGACAAAATACCTGTTATTTTGGGGGATGGAAACGAAGGGAATAACGTCGGGAAATTGACGTTAATAGGCCAAATGCATATCTGAGCTAGATTAGCCTCTCTTTTATGTCAATTTATTGACAGCACGAACATCCTAAAGCTCAGGGGTATCGATTTCCGCACCATACTCATGGAGTTTATTTCTAAGTGTTCTTACACTGATGCCGAGTATTTTCGCAGCATGCGTTCTATTACCTTTATGGTCATCAAGGGCCTTCATGATCATCTTTTTTTCCATTTCCCTTAAAGGGATATTTGTCTGGCAAAAGATCTCCTTCTCTGCGGGCTGATCTGCCGGGTCAAAAACGATTTTCAGATCTGGGGCGGAAATTTTTTCCGATTCAACAAGAAGGGTACACCTTTCAATCAGATTTTCAAATTCCCTTATATTCCCGGGCCATTCCTGCATTTTCAGGTAGGCTATCGCATCCGGGGTTATAGTTTTTAATGGTACATTATTAAGGTAACAGTGTTTTTCGAGAAAAAAATCGGCAAGCGGGGCAATATCATCTGTTCTTTCCCTTAAGGGCGGGAGAAGAAGAGGAACAACGTTAAGCCTGAAGTAGAGATCACTACGGAAATTACCCTCCTTGACCTCCGCTTCCAGGTCCCTGTTTGTTGTTGCAATAACTCTTGTATCAACCGGTATTGTATATTGCCCGCCTACCCTGTCGATTTCTCTCTCCTGCAGCACTCTCAATAATTTAGCCTGGATTGAAACTGCCATTTCGCTTATTTCATCAAGAAGAAGTGTTCCTCCGCTTGCAAGTTCAAACTTCCCCTTTTTTTTGTTAACTGCACCTGTGAAGGCGCCCTTTTCATGGCCGAACAATTCACTCTCCAGAAGGTTTTCAGGAAGTGCGGCGCAGTTAACTGCGATAAAAGGACCCTCTTTTCTGTCACTGTTTTCATGAATATATCGTGCCATTAACTCCTTTCCCACCCCTGTTTCGCCCCTGATTAAAACTGTAGAACGGCTTGGTGCAATTTTCTTTGCTATCTTTAGCAGTCTTTCCATTGAGAGATGAGAAGCTATGAGTTTCTTTTTCATATTTTCCGTTTTTACTTTGCCGGGCAGCTTACTGCAAGGAACATAATAATCATCCAGAGCAGCCTCTAATATTGCCCATAATTGTTCTGTTGAACATTTCCCGTTAAGATAATCGAATGCCCCCAGTTTGATAGCATTCACAGCATCTTCCACATTTGAATGAACAGCTATAAGAATAACCGGAAGAAGAGGCATCTTACTTTTTACATCCTTTAACTGGGAGAAAACGGAATCAGAATTGCCATTTATCTGGCCAACCCACAGGCGGGGTAACAAGTTGTTTATCCGTTCATAAACATCCATATCCTTATCGGAGATCAATACCTTGAACCCCCGATCTTCCAGCTGTTTCCAGATTTCTCCGGGGATAGGGATGTCGGATGCTGTCCAGAGTATATTGTTCGATGAATCAACCATCTATTATCAGTTTTCTCCTATTGATAAAAACTTCAGCTGTTTGGAAAGCATAAGTGATCCCAGTTTTAACTGGGCTCTCTGCTGAAGAAAGCTGTCTTCACCACCCTCTGAAATATCATTGAGCAATGTCTCGGCCTTGCTCATTTCTCCTGTATTAAGGTAGGACATTGCCTGTTTGAACCTGATCTCCCAGTACCCGGGACTCTCCGAATCGTCCTCAAGTGAAAATCCCTTTTCAAACGCCCTGGCTGCATGATGATATCTACCCTCTGCATAAAGTACATTCCCTAGCTCTATATAGGCCGATCGAAGCGTGCCGGTATCTGTGTTATTATTAAGACCCATTTCAATACTGTGGTTAATGGCATTTCTTGCCTCACTGAACTTTTTTTGTGCTTTAAAGGTTATCCCGAGATTAAGATATGCCTGTACTGTTTCCTCAGGAGAAAGACCATTTATATCCTGTAGTACCAGGTTGTAGAGGTTTTCAGCATCTCTATGCCTCTCCTTGAGTAGATACATTCCGGCAAGCAGTAAATTTAACTTTTGTATTTCTCCCTGCTTCATCTTTCCATTTTTACCTTTTTCAAGAAAAGAGATTGCCTTATCTGTTTCTCCCATAGAGATATAACTCTCTGTAAGACCCTGAAGATAATTTACATATGCGTCAGGACCCAGGTCATATGAATTGATCAGACTATATATTAAAACAGCCTCTTTATATCGATCGAGCTTTTTATAAGCCTCTGCAACCAGTAAAAGAGACTCAGGATTTATTCTATCGGTAAGTATTTCCTCATTATCTTTATAAATATAAACCAGATCGGTAGGGAGTCCTGCCTCTTTAAGGCGGTCCAGCTCTTTTTCGATGGCATGAACAATGAGGCGTTTTGCATCCTTACGCGTTTCTGTCTGGACTGGCTTTAATGCAGTTTCTTTCAGGGTTTTTATGGCTTCAGTATATTCCTTGTTTTCATATAACTGATAGGCCTTTTCCAGAAGGGCAAGTTCACCAATAGTCTCATTTGATTCATTTTGACTAACATTATCCAGCAGGGTAATATCAGAAAAATATTCTGCCAATCTGAGTTTTGATATTGATGCGCCTTCACTTGCAGGATAATAGTCTATAACCATCCTGTAATATTTTTCCGCCTCTTTATCGTTTTCTTCATTATGATATGTATCTCCGATACGTGACAACAATAAATCAATGGCTTCCTGTTGACCCCCGATATTGATTGCCTTGAACAGATGATTCCGTGCTTCAGCATATTTTTTCAGATAAAGACCATTTTTTGCATTAAGGAGAATGACCTCCGGATATTCCAGGTATAATTCGGGATGTTTTTCATTTATTTCGCTAAGCCTTTGTTCAGACTCTTCGTACAGGCCGATTCTGTGATAATAGCTTGCAATCCAGAGATTTGCTTCCATTGCATACCGTGAATCCGGATATTCCTGGAGAAGGACCTTAAAATCCTTGATGGCCTTTTCAGGTTGTTCAATCTGCAAGAATACCTTGCCTCTGGCAAGATATGCAAGTGGCATAAAATCCGGGTTTTTACTGCTTAATACAATGCTGAGGTAGCCCAGGGCCTGATAACCGTCATCCATGCCCGAAGCCACTTTTGACATTTTGATGTATGCAAGGGGAATATTGCGGGAATTTTCAAACTTGTCGATTGCATACTTATAAGCGTTGATTACCATTTCACCATCCGCATTGTCCATTTTTTCCCACTTGTTATAATAAAAATCACCTCTCCAGAAGGAAACAGCCTCACATAAGTATGATTTTTTGTAATCTTTCAGGAACTGATTAGTCAGCATTATACCCATGTCATAATCATTGATTTCCTTTGCCTGACGTATCCGGCCATAAAGAAAGGCCTCTTCCGGACTTAGTTTTTCAATATCCACATTGATATCACTGCCGTCAGGCAAACTATTATTATGAAGCGACTTTATTTCAGTGTACATTTCAGGAGCTACCGCCGCCAATCCCATTCCTTTTATATCATTGTCTGAAAGGGAAGAAGGCAGAATCTCATCTTTATTAATCTTCATGCGGACTATATTCCTGAAATCATCATCCACATTTTTAACTGCTTTTATTTTATTATTTCCATCCGGATTTTTACCGTAGAGTAAAGCTAATATCCTGTCATCAGGATTTTTCTGAATATCCAATACCAGCCTGTTACCAACTGGTAACCAGAAAATACCTGTCTGATCAGGTTCGGATTCAAGGTTCATAGATATTTCTGTATGTTTGTTATCCATTCCGATTATCTCAACCTGGTGCAGCCACTTTTCAGGAACATAGGATTTTGTCTTGATATTTTCAGAGGAGGCCTCAAGTTTCAGTAACATATTGTTACTATCGGGGTAGACTATGCTCCATCGCGGCTTATCTAGTGCACCAATGGCCATTCTTGTTGCATTTTCTTTGTACCCAAAACGTATATCCTTTATCAAGGTAGGTTTATCACTCTTGCCTGTATTACTTTCAATACCGGGGTTTAATTCAATGTATACCGCAAATACTGACTTTTCCTTAATCCAGGTGCATTCAATTTTGCCATAGGGATTGTCAGGCGCCAGGATAAAACCGGAGCTGTTTGTATTAACCTCTTTATCAGCATATATAAAAGGGGTTTTTTCTATTATTGTTTCAGGTTCATCCGTCTTATCCGTGTTTAAGAATAAAATGGAAAGGGTTTTTTCATCAGATGGCTTTATTGAAAAATATGGCTTTTTTGACAGTTTAAACGAATATATTATGTAGTTATCAGATAAAACCGTAGTTATATCAAAAAGCCTGTTTAGCTCTGTTGTGCCTGATGACAGGTTGCCTGCTATCAGTAGAACAGAAAATGCTATTCCTGCGATTATAATATTGGGTCGTTTTCTCATTTTTTATTCTTGTCAGCTATTGTTTCAAGCAGGCGTATTATCTCTTCCTGTTGCCTTATTATCTGAAGATTGGTTTCAACAATAAATTTTGAAGATATGGATATTTCCCTTAGATATTCTGTTGATTTATTATTGCTGTAAGTATTTGTATTATTGTTCAATGCTTCATAAAATTCCCTGTTCAGTTTCAGATACACGCCTTCCGGCAGATCCCTTTCAGTATCAGAACCTGCTGCGGTACAGCACACGGCTATTCCGCCGGCAAGGAGTATAAACAGGGCAAAAAATGACACAGCCTTTACCCATAGTCTTTTCATTTTTCCACTCCGGATGAAATATATTTCATATACAGGTGAATAGCACATCTTATGCCATACATGATTTCTCACCTTCCATTAGCTTTATGACATATGTAACACATTTAAATTATTAAATATAAATGGTAATCCGGGTACAACATGTAAGTTAATTGAGAGATTTAGATGTCAAAAATGTCAAAAAATTGACGTTTAAATATCATTAGGCCTCGTTGGCATTATAATTGCTAATTTGAAAGAAGAAGGAGAAAAAAATTGAACACTATTGATCTGCTGAAAATAAAGAGAAAAAATTTTGAAAAAATAAAAAGTATTGCAGACCGGCAGGAAGGGCTTGTAATAGACGATCATATACAGGAATACCTTGTCCTATCCGCTAAAAGAGATCTTTTAAAAAATGAAATAGAATCCGATCATAAAAAATACAGACCTGTATTTGAAAAGGCTGATAGGAAAGAAAAGGAAATGGCAATGATAATCAACAGAGAGATATCTGAAGTAATAGAATCAATAATGGATATAGATAAAAAAATTGAACTAATGTTAACGGAGAAAAAAAACAGTTATATCAATGAAGTTAAAGGGCTGCAAAAGGCCCGGACAGCCGTGAAGAGCTACGGGAACAGGAAGAAACAACCCGATCCCAGGTTTATAAAAACCGTGGGATGATCCCCGGTCTTTTATACGTTGTCAACTGTGTAGACCTGCCATTCAACGCATTTTACCATAATGGGTGACATAGTTTTTATAGAAAGCAGATTGCCTGCCGCCTTTTTAAAAGTAGAATATAAAACCGGTGGTTTCTTACACAAGATTCAGGTGAACCTCTCCATAACCCTCTCCCAATAAGTAGAAGGAAGTTTCTGTATGAAATGAGTATAATCTGTTTTTTTAGTATATTAAAGTGTGATATAGAAATTTATAAATCTCTATTTATAAAGACTTTTATTCAAGATATTGAGAAAGGCCGGCTTTTTTCGCTCTTTTAAGATGAGACAATAAAATGGACACATTACTTGTTATTATAATTTCAGCGGCAATAGGGACCTTATTTTTTATCTGGTTTTCAAGGGCCGTTAAAAAAAATGCCGCCATGCGTACCTTTATCATATCGCACCAGTGGCTGCTTCACCCGAATTCCATCTGCTACTGGCGGGCAGCCATGGCTATCCTTGGTTTTATGCTCTATTTTATTTCACCCTATCAGGCCTTTGCCATTTTTATCTTTACCTTTGCAGCAATACTGGATGGTGTGGACGGTGTAGTGGCAAGGGGATGCAACCTGGGGTCGCCCTGGGGAGAATGGCTCGACCCCATGTGCGATAAACTTACCTATCTGCCGCCTATTATAGGTTTTGCCTTTACAGGCATCCTTTCAAAGGAACTTGTTCTGATACTTACAGTCATTGAATTTGCAGGCCAGTTCTTTGCAAGGAAAGTGCTGAGCTGGCTCGGGGTTTCAGGTGCGGCAAATAATTTCGGCAAGATAAAGGCCATTATCTGCTTCGCCCTTGTTATACTGTGCGCTCTGCTGGATAAAAACCCTGAACTCCTGAATATAACTGACAGCATCCTCATGGCCTGTATCGCCCTTTCTGCCGCCTCAGTCGTCTTCAAGTTTATACCCAATCGGCTGTATGCAGATATCCTTTCAGGACTCAATTTTATATGCGGGGTAATCAGCCTTATTTTTACATATCATCACTATTTTGCATGGGCCATCTGTATAATTATTGCAGGACAGCTCTTTGACCTCTTTGACGGGCGCATGGCATTAAAACATGGCGGGACCAAGTATGGTCCCTATATGGATGATATTGCAGATTTTGTAAGCTTTGGCCTGGCACCTGCATATGTGGTCATAGAAAGGGGCGGGAATCTGGCCTATGTTGTCGGGGTGATATATATTATTTGTGTTGCCTTCCGTCTTATACGTTTTGTTAAAAAGGATAAAAACCGGACTGACCTCCCCACAGGAATCTTTAACGGGCTTCCCAGTCCGGCAGGGGCTATGATCGTGCTGGGGGCATCACTAGTGGGGACACCGGGTATTTTATGGGTGATTACAGGCATCTCCATTTTTCTTATGGTGAGTCATATCCGGTTTGCACATTTCGGGAGGATCATCCTCAAAAAGATACCCAGACCCCTGTTTTTTGTGATAAGCGCAGCAATCATTGTTACCATCTCCCTCATATTCAAGACGAAAAGCGCACAGATGTTCGGATATCTGATACTTGGTGCGAATATTGTCTATCTAATTACAGGCTTTATCCAGGCAAAAAACCTTTCACAGCCTGAATAGCCTGAATAGGAAGGGGCAGTTATGGAGATGGTGAGACTGTTAGGTTATAAGGTTAACACGACTGGATCTAGAATCCTAACAGCATCCTCTTGTTTATAAAAGAAAAGGAGTCTTTGTCTTTAAAGAACCGTTGAAGTTGAAAATCCCTAATTTAATCAGTCAGAAACGGACGATGGTTTTATTCCCCTCTGATTATCAAATGTTTCTGTTGGTCTTTTTCCGGTCGTGAGCAAAAGGTAAAAATGGTTTGGTATCAATACCCATGCGTAACATGATGTCTTTGTTTCCATCAATAAACCGCCGAGACGATTAGAGAAAGAAGAATAGTCTTTTTTACTTAATGATATCCTGGCGGTCGATTCCTCTCACCATGATATGATGAAGCGTGCCGGGGGTGTCTATGCGTGTTCTTCTTGGCATGAGAGTTATTAATGTGGCCCAACCAATAGTTCAATTCATTTTAACTATGTCCGCTGGTTCTTTGACAGAGACAGAGTGAAATCCGGAACCGGCATGACCAGTTTTATAGAGATATTTCTTTCTGGAACAGTATAACCTCAATTGGATCGGGCAAAAAAAAATTTATTTCTTGATAAATTATTAAATTTTTCTTAAATGATCTCCATGCCAAGAAATGCGGATTTATATAAAACTGATAATCGGGCCTATGAAAAAAGATTAATCAATGAATCTCATGGCTTTCTTCATAAAATATCGGGCTGCTCTAATCTTAATATACCAAGAATAGACTTCCTGAAAAAAATTTCTGCGATGCTGATTTCATTCTCAAAATGTGATGAGATCGTTTTATGGCTTAAAGAGAATGAAGATGAAAATGATTATACCGTAGTAAGACATACGAAAAGAAAATTTTACTATAAGATCATATCTATTAATCAGAATCCTGGTTCAAAGATTATTACCGGCATAAATAGGGGTTTGATTCTAAAACCAAATGAAAGAAATAATGAGCATGGGTTTGAGATCAGCAAATTTTACAGGTCTGTTGCCATTATTCCAATTACAATAGGCGGTAAAAGAATTGGACTTCTGCTGTTAAAAAAAAGAAAGGATGGATTTTTTACAGGATCCACCATAGAGTTTTATGAGGATTTTGTTCAGTCAATCGGTCTGATACTGATGAACCACCAGGTACAAGCGGCATTATGCGAGAGGGTCAAGGAGCTGACATGTCTTTATGATATAGCCCGCACTTTTGAACAGCCCGATATATCGCTGGATGAAATACTTCAGCATACTGTTGAACTCCTGCCGCCTGCCTGGCAGTACCCGGACATTGCTCATGCAAGAATCAGACTTGATGAGAAAGTCTATGTGTCTCAGGGATTCAAAGAAGGAAAGTATAATCAGGCAGCAGATATTGTTGTAAGCGGGAAAAAGCGGGGATGTATTGAAGTTGTATATGAAAAGCAGATGAACAAGCTCTTTGAAGGCCCTTTTCTTAAAGAAGAGCATAGACTGATCAATAATATTGCAAGGGATCTGACCCTTATAACGGAAAGAAAAGATGAGCATGAGAACAGGGAAAGGCTCAATAAGCAGCTCAGGCATGCCGACAGGCTTGCCACAATCGGTCAGCTCGCGGCGGGAGTGGCTCACGAGATAAATGAACCTTTATCAGGAATTCTGGGTTTTGCACAGCTTGCAGAAAAAAATCCGGAAATATCAGTATCTGTAAAAAAGGATATTGAAAGAATAATCAATGCCACGCTCCATGCAAGAGAAACTGTCAGAAAGCTTTTAATTTTCGCCAGGCAGATACCAACACAGAAAAACCGGATAGACCTTAATAAAGTAGTAAAAGAAGGCCTTTACTTCCTTGAAGCGCGGTGCGCGAAGGAAGGCATTGAAATCATATATTCACTTGATCCTGATATGCCGGGGATAAATGCGGATGCTGCTCAGATGACCCAGGTTCTGGTTAATCTGACAGTCAATTCGATCCAGTCCATGAAAAATGGCGGTTCAATATATATACAGACCCGTGCACTTGATAATTATATCTTACTTGTTGTAAAAGATACCGGTGAGGGTATAAAAGAAGAAAATATGAAAAAAATATTTCTTCCTTTTTTTACCACCAAGGAGGTTAATGAAGGGACCGGGCTGGGATTGGCTGTTGTTCATGGAATTATAACAGCACACGGAGGCACCATATGTGCTGACAGTAAGGCCGGGCTTGGTACGTCATTTGAAATCAAACTGCCTGTAAATTAAGGCTCCTTTATGTAAGCGCTATAATGAATAGTAAAGAATACATTCTGGTTGTCGATGATTCCCCGGATACCCTTGAGGTTATCCGGAGAAACCTTGAACCTGAAGGATACAATATATACACTGCACCTAATGTACCGGAGGCCATTCATACCCTTGAAGCAACACATGTTGACCTTGTTATCACGGATATAAAAATGCCCGGTATCAGCGGTCACAGCCTGATTAAACATGTCGGAGAAAATTTTCATGATATTGAAACAGTGGTCATAACCGGATATCCTTCAATCGAAGGAGCCGTAAAAGCGGTTAAGACCGGGGCGGATGAATATATTGCCAAACCGTTCACTGATAAAGAACTGCTTTCCGTTATAAGAAAAACTCTGGACAAGCTGGCCTTACGCAAGGCAATGCGTACAAGGATGAAAAGCGCGTACTCGACTCCCTATGGCCTTATCGGTGAATCAAAGGCTATCAGAAAAATTTACAGTCAGATAGAAAAGGCCTCG
Source organism: uncultured Desulfatiglans sp. (assembly GCA_964610475.1). GTDB lineage: Bacteria > Desulfobacterota > DSM-4660 > Desulfatiglandales > HGW-15 > JAAZBV01. The sequence continues at coordinate 10,181 of CAZSZQ010000006.1, read as the reverse complement.
TCAACCTCGGCAACCGTGCTTATAGCGGGCGAAAGCGGAACGGGCAAGGAGTTGGTCGCAAGGGCAATCCACTACACCAGTTCACGGGCTTCGGCGCCCTTTGTGCCTGTGAATTGCGGAGGCATTCCTGAAAACCTGCTTGAAAGTGAACTCTTCGGTTATATGAAGGGGGCTTTCACAGGGGCATTTGAAACCAGGGCCGGCTTCTTTCAGACATCTGACGGCGGAACGATTTTTCTTGACGAAATCAGCGAGACAAGCCCCGCAATGCAGGTAAAGCTGCTCAGGGTCCTTCAGGATAAAGAGATATATATGCTCTCGTCGAGGCAGCCTCAGAAAATTGACGTCAGGATCATAGCAGCTACAAATAAAAATCTGGACGACCTTGTCGCAAAAGGGGTGTTCAGAGAGGATCTTTTTTACAGATTAAATGTTATCAATATTAATCTTCCCCCCTTAAGGGAAAGAGAAAATGATGTTTTACTCCTTTTACAGCACTTTGCCGTGAAATTCTCCAAAGAATTAAATAAACCGGCTGTCCGGTTTTCCGATAAAACACTGCAGGTATTTAAGAAATATAACTGGCCTGGCAATATAAGAGAACTGGAAAACCTGATCCAGCGCATTGTTGTCATGAACGACGGCAATATGATCAATGTAACTGATCTGCCTTCATTGATGCGGTTTTCGGCAAAACATGATACGGGATTCAACCGGGAACTCTCTGAGGTTGAAAGAGAGTATATCCGCAATGTTGTCTCAAGTGTAAAAGGCAATAAGACCCGTGCCGCAAAAATCCTCGGAATCGACAGAAAAACCCTGAGAGAAAAAATGAAAACCGGGTAATTTTTCACCAACGATACAAATTTCCCCCATATCATTCCCCTCATTTTAAAATCTTACACTGAGTTTAAGGAGTTAATCAATCCTGATAATTTGTTATAAATGGCTTTTCTCAGTGTGTAATCAAAATGTTACCAGCCTTATTAAAAAACATTAACTATCATATCCAAACAAAATAATAAAATGGCATGGATCATGCTTAAGTTCTTTCCAATTCAGTCCTATCTATCATAGTAACCGGGATCATCAGGGCAGGAACAGGAGAAAAACATGCTTAATAAAAACGAGTATTATGGCCTCTGTTCAAATTGCAGCAATGTCTATGATTGTGTTTTCTTACACAATACCGATCAAGTAATTTTTCAGTGTGAGGAATACATTGCAGTTAAGGTTGAAAAGACCTGCGAATCCGGAGATGTTTTAAAAAAAAGCAGCTCATTTAAAAATTTATGCATTTCCGTGAAATATAAAGGCTTGTGTATTAATTGTGAAAACCGTGAAAGCTGCGGCCTCTCATCTACAGAAGGAGGCGTATGGCATTGTGAAGAATACAAATAACTTTTCTAAAAACTCTCTAAAATAAAACTTTGGGCAGGAATTAAATATGGATGATCAAGATATACTCGGTATAATAGAAAAACATAAGGGCACTCACGGCGAACTTCTGTCTATTCTTGAAGAAATACAATCAATATATGGGTATCTTCCAGAAGAAAAATTGAGATTGCTTGCAGATAATACAGGGTATTCTCTTACTGATATCTATGGTGTCGCCACTTTTTATAAATCATTCAGCCTCAGAGAGAGGGGAAAGCATTACATTACCGTCTGTTCAGGGACAGCATGCCATGTAAGAGGATCGAGCAGGATAGTTGATGAGTTTGAGAGGCAATTATCCATCAGATCCGGAGAGACCACTGAGGATAAGGAGTTTACACTGGAAACCGTAAACTGCCTGGGCGCATGCGCTTTAGGCCCCACTGTTGTGGCGGACAGCCGTTATTTCAGGCATGTAACTACAGCGGATGTAAAACAGATACTGGATCACACGGACGGGGAGCACGAGTCCCTTGACCCGGGAAAAAACTGTAGAATATTCCCTGTCCAGGTCGGTTGTTTTAAATGCGGTCACAGCCTGATGGATCCGGAACACCCGATTGATAATTATCCTTCCATTTCTCTAATGGCAGCATGCGGACAGGAAAAGGGATGGCTGCGGCTGTCCTGTATTTACGGCAGCCACCATTTTGAATCTCAACGCAGTTTCCCCGATGGCGCAGTAACATCGCTTCTTTGTCCGCATTGCGGGGAAACACTGAAGAGTGCTGTAAACTGTCAGTTATGCGGCACAAAAATGTCTATGATCGCTGTCGGTAAATCCGCAACTGTATACGTATGTAACAGACGCGGATGCAAAGGTCACAGGCTGGATATGATACCGGTTGATGAGGTTTAATAATAAAAGGATAAAATTGATGAAATCTTTAAAAACCATTCAGGATATTATTGATCTTCGGGCGCTACTTTCAGAAAAGTCTTATAAAGGGAAGACACTGCTTATAATGTGCGCGGGCACAGGCGGACAGGCGAGCGGCGCAAATGATATTATCAGGTTCATTAAAAGACAGATACTCGAAAGAAACATAGGTGACCGGGTTGCCCTCAGGTTAACCGGGTGTCTCGGCTTTTGCGAGATGGACCCCTTTATTCTTGTGGAACCCGGAAATTTTATATACCCCAAGCTCAGAACTGAACATGTGCCAATAATAATTGAATCGGCATTAAGGGGTGAACCGGTGAAAGAGTTGTTATACAAAGAACCGGGCACATCCATAAGGCATGACAATCAGCAGGATATCCCGTTCTTTAAGGGCCAGACAAGGACCATACTGGGCAATAACCAGCTCCTGGACCCGATAAGAATACTTGATTATATCAGGGCAGGAGGGTATAGCGCGCTGCAAAAGGTACTTTCACACCCCGATCCTGAAGGGATTATTCAGGAGGTTCAGAAATCCGGCCTTCGTGGAAGAGGAGGCGCAGGTTTCCCCACAGGAAGAAAATGGGATCTAGCCCGAAAATCCACTGCAAGGGCAGGACAGAGTTATCTCATATGCAATGCTGATGAAGGAGACCCCGGGGCATATATGGACCGCAGCATCCTGGAAGGCAATCCCCACTCCATTATAGAAGGCATGATTTTAGCAGGTATTGCAATAGGCGCAACAAGAGGAATCATATATGTCCGCAGTGAGTATCCGCTGGCAATAAAACATGCGAACATCGCCATAAAACAGGCAACAGAGATGGGACTTCTGGGCGAAAACATCCTCGATACTGGCATAGACTTCAATATCGAGATTGTGCGCGGCGCCGGAGCATTTGTCTGCGGTGAAGAGACTGCGCTGATACGATCCATAGAGGGTAAAATGGGTGAGCCGAGACAGCGCCCGCCCTATCCCATTGAGAAGGGATTATTCGGACGGCCCACCTGCATAAACAATGTCGAGACCCTTGCAAACATACCGGTAATAATCAACCTGGGCGGAGAGGAGTTCGCAAAAACCGGAATACCTGGTAACACCGGCACAAAGATTTTTTCCCTTGTTGGCAAAATACGAAATACCGGACTCGTCGAGGTCCCATTGGGAATTCCCCTAAAGCAGGTTGTATACGAAATAGGGGGAGGATCGATCACAAAGTCCAGGATAAAGGCGGTTCAGACGGGCGGACCTTCGGGCGGATGCATTCCTGCTGATATGTTTGATATCCCGGTAAGCTATGACAGCCTTACAAAGGCAGGTTCCATAATGGGATCAGGCGGAATGATTGTCATGGATGAAAACACCTGCATGGTCGATGTCGCAAAATATTTCATGTCGTTTCTGAAGGGGGAGTCATGCGGTAAGTGTCTGACCTGCCGTAAAGGCACCCAGAGGATGCACGAGATACTTGAAGACATATCACAGGGCAAGGGAACACCTGAACACCTGAACCTGCTCGAAGAACTGGCCACGGTTGTAAAGGATACCACAATGTGCGCGCTCGGCCAGTCGGCAGCAAATCCGGTTCTGAGCACGCTTCGTTATTTCCGCCAGGAATACGAACAGCATATTTATAAGAAAAGATGCGGCGCCTTTGTGTGCCAGGATCTCGTGGGCGCCCCCTGCCAGGCGGCATGCCCGGTTGATACCGAGCCCTGGAGATATGTAGCCCTGGTGGAAAAGGGCAAATATGAAGAGGCCTATAAGGTAATAAGGGATGCGAATCCCTTTCCCTCAGTATGCGCAAGGGTGTGTGACCGCAAATGTGAGCACAGATGTAATTTGGGAACCACGGGCGGAGAAGCCATTGCTATCAGGGCATTGAAGCGGTTTGTTACGGATCGCGTGGATCCTTCCGTATACAAACCGGCTGTTGCCAAAATATCAGGCGGCAACAGCAAGAACATAGCAGTTGTAGGCGCCGGCCCGGCAGGTCTTACCGCTGCCCATTATCTTTCCATTCTGGGATACAAAGTCACCCTTTACGATGCCGATGATGAACCAGGGGGCATGCTGATGTGCTCTCTTCCCGCCTATCGTTTGCCGGAAGATATCGTGCGCAAAGAGATCAGCACTCTTCTTAACCATAACATTACAGTTAAATGCGGCACCGCGATCGGCCGGGATATAACTGTTGACGGTCTTTTTGCAGATGGCTTTGAGGCTGTTTTTCTTTCAATCGGCGCTCATGAGAGCTGGCGGCTCAACCTGGAAGATGAGGATGTGGAAGGCGTTTACCCGTCTATCAAATTCCTCAAGGCATTTAACACGAAAGGCGAGGAGATTGCCTTCGGACATGTCGGTGTGGTTGGAGGCGGTAACTCTGCTGTTGACGCGGCGCGTGTGGCCCTTCGTCAGAAGGATGTTGAAAGCGTTACGCTTTTTTACAGGCGGACACGCGATGAGATGCCTGCGTACGAGGAGGAAGTGGAGGCGGCACTGGAGGAAGGCGTAAGAATTGAAACACTTGTCTCGCCTGTTAAACTGCATGTAAGACAGGAGGATATTGAAGCGGCAATCAGGGAGGGCGTTGAGCTTGAGACTCTTGTCACACCTGTAAAGATTCATTCAAGGGAAGGCCGCCTTACCGGGATCGAATGCATCAGAAATAAACTTGGCGATGTGGATATAAAAGGCCGGAGAAAGCCTGTTCCTCTACCCGGAACTGAATTCAAGGTTCCCCTTGATACACTGATCGTGGCCATCGGGGAGAAGCCCGGGACGGATTTTTTCCCGTCACAGGGGTTGCATATTGACAGTAACGGCAGGCTTAAGGCGGATCCTGAAACCTTTGCTACTGACAGGGCGGGGGTGTTTGCCGGGGGTGATCTAGTCACCGGACCAAATACTGTTATTGATGCCATTTCAGCAGGAAAGAAGGCGGCGCGTATGATTGACCGGTATATGCGCGGAATGGATTTAAAGGTGCGGCATGAACCTAAACTCCCAGCGTTTTTCATAGAGCCTGCCGGAATAACCGAAGGCGGAACCGAAAGGCCAGAAAGGGCTGTGCCTTATGTCCTTCCTGCAGAAAAAAGGGTGAAGAATTTCGAAGAGGTTGAAAAGACCTTGCCAGAGGAAAAGGCCAGGCAGGAGGCGCGAAGATGTCTGAGGTGCGATCTTGTGTTCACCCGGAGGCAGGAAATCATCTCACCTGAAGATTCCATTAAGGGGGCTGTTAAGTTATGATCACTCTTAAGATAAACGGATTGGATGTGTCAGTGGAAAAGGGAACCACCATCCTGGAGGCAGCGCGTTTTCTGGGGTTTCCTATTCCAACCCTGTGCCATATGGAAGGCCTGTCCCCTTACGGCGCATGCAGGCTTTGTATAGTGGAGATCGGTGAGGGTGCGGGAGCAAAACTTGTCTCGTCCTGCACTTATCCCGCTGAAGAAGGTCTCGTTGTGCGCACCGCCTCGGAACGTGTCGTAAGGGCAAGAAAAATGATCATTGAACTCCTGCTGGCATCCTGTCCGCAATCAAAAATAATTCAGGACCTGGCTTCGGCGCACGGTGTTCGGAAACAGCGCTTCAGACAGGAATATGAAGACTGCATATTATGTGGCTTATGCGTGCGCATGTGCAATGAACAGATGATGGCCGGGGCTATCAGCTTTCGCGGCAGGGGCGGGAGCCGCAGTATAGGAACCCCCTTTGACATTAAATCGGATATGTGCAGAACATGCGGGGGGTGCATGTATGTGTGTCCTGCATGCCAGTTGAGATGCACCTATAATAAACCTGAAAAGGCAGTATGCGGGGGATGTGCGAATCTTGAACCGCCCTGTATTGAAAAAGAGAATTTTCATGATTTGATGTGTTATATGGCGCCTTGTGTCGCCTGTGAAATAAAAAAAGACTGATCAGTCCGTTTAAATCGATACGATAAACAAAGGAGAATACAATGTCATATTCCAGAATAAACTCTTCAGCAGCCACTCTTACCAAGAACAGAACCGAAGATTCAATCATTCCGACCTCAGGCATGTGCGTTACCTGCGTCGATGGATGCATCGGCATGTGCGAAATTGGAAAATCCGCATACCGCGGCCATGAGGTGCTGTATCCTCAGCCTTTTGGAGTTATCACCACGGCAGGGGAAAAAAGATACCCGGTCGATTACTCGCACTTTAATATCATGGGCACTGCAGCCGGAGCGCACGGAATCGAAGCCGACAGCGATAAGGCTATTTTTCCGGCGGTTAACCTGGAATTGAAAATAGGCAGAGATGAGGGGCTGAAGTTTAGATATCCTTGGTTAATCTCCGGTATAGGCTCAACGAATATCGCAAAAAATAACTGGGAAGGTCTGGCCATTGGCTCTGCGCTCTCCGGAACAGCACTCACTATCGGCGAAAACGTGGCAGGAATGGACCCTGAATCAAAATTTACCAATGGCAGGGTAACTGATACTGTAGATTTAAAAAGAAGGGTGAAACTGTACCATGATTTTCAGAGTGACGGGTACGGGGCCATTATTGTTCAGGCCAACATTGAAGATACGCGGCTGGGCGCACAGGAATATGCCATTGAAAAGCTGGGAGTGAAGTGCGTGGAACTCAAGTGGGGACAGGGCGCCAAGGATATCGGCGGTGAAGTAAAAATAACAGACCTGAAAAAAGCCCAACTCCTTCATGAACGCGGTTATATTGTTCTGCCTGACCCCACTGATCCGGAAGTGATTAAGGCATTTGAAAGAGGGAGTTTCAAGGAATTCGAGAGGCATTCGCGTGTAGGAATGGTAACGGAAGAGGGCTTTGCGAAAAGGATTGATGAACTGCGAAAAGCGGGCGCCAGATATATTTTTCTGAAAACCGGGGCCTACCGGCCGGCAGATCTTGCCCGCGCTGTGGCCTATTCTTCAAAATATAAGATTGATCTTTTAACGGTTGACGGGGCGGGCGGAGGCACCGGCATGAGTCCCTGGCGCATGATGAACGAATGGGGAGTGCCGCCGGTTGAACTGCACACACTTTTGTATCGGTATGTGAAACGCATGGCCGATAAGGGACATTATGTGCCTTCTCTTGCCGTTAACGGTGGATTTACCTTTGAAGACCAGATATTTAAGGGTCTGGCAATGGGAGCGCCTTTTGTGAAGATGATCGGGATGGCCCGCGCCCCCATCGCGGCAGCCATGGTAGGAAAAACCATCGGAAAGACTATCGATGCGCATCAGATACCTGTATATATCGAGAGATTCGGACAATCCAGGGAGGATATTTTTATTACATCATCACTTCTCCGCAACAGGCTGGGTGAAAAGGATTATGAAAAACTGCCCACAGGTGCCATTGGACTTTACACATATTATGAAAGACTGGCCCAGGGCTTAAGACAATTTATGGCAGGAAGCAGAAAATTTTCATTAAAGTATATGTCACGCGATGATATAGCAGCGCTTACACATGAAGCGGCAGATCTGAGTGGTATTCAATATATCATGGATGTTGATGATAAAGCCGTTGATGATATTTTAAATGCTTGATAACAGGCAGCATCGCCTGTTTAATAACAGAAATATTGGGCCGGGGGCCGTCCTGTCCGATAAACCGGTAAAATAGAATAAGGTCCTCCGGTACTCTCTATTAATTTGCAGACTACAAAATAATTCAAAATGGGAGAGGCTTTATAACCTATTCAACAAGCATACCGTTTTTCCATTCACCTCCGGTTATTTTTCCGTCCGGTGTAATGTATGTACCCTTTCCATGCATCCGGTTATTCTCCCACATGCCTTCATAGATGCTGCCATCCGGAAAAGTCAATTTGCCATAACCTTTATACTCACCTTCACTCCACTGTCCAACATACTCTCTGCCGTCAGGAAATGTATATATCCCGTAATTACTGTACTTTCCGTTATCCCACTCACCCGCATACCTGCGTCCATCCGGCCATTTGAATGTTCCTTTTCCATGCAATACGCCCTCCCTGAGAGACCCTTCATAGGATCTTCCATCCGGATAGGTAAGACGGCCATTTCCTGTAATTTCGCTATTCACAAACTGTCCGCTGTATTTTTTGCCATCAGGCCAGATTAGCGTTCCTGTACCCTGCATCTTGCCATTTTCCCATTCTCCTGAATATACTCTGCCATCAGCATATGTCATTGTCCCTTTACCTGAGATTCTGCCTTCGCTGAATGATCCCGTATAAAGTGTGCCGTCAGCCAGTTTATATTTGCCTGTTCCGTGAAAAAGGTTATCCCTGAAATCACCCGTGTAATTTTTGCCATCAGGGAATATAATCGTGCCCTTACCGGTTTTTATATTGTTTTTCCATTCACCTGTATATGTCTGTCCATCAGGATATATTGCTGCCCCTGATCCATGTCTTTTATCATTACTGAACCCTCCTTCATATTTTTCACCGCTTAACAGTATCAAAATCCCCTTTCCGCTTCTCTTTCCATTATCAAAGGTCCCTGTGTATCTCGCACCATCCGGGTATAGCATGGTGCCTTGCCCTGTAATTTTATTTTCAATGAATGTACCGGTGTATTTTGACCCGTCCTCAAGATCATATTCACCCTGGCCTTGAAACATCCCATTTTCAAATTGTCCTTTATATTTTCTACCGTTATTATATATAAGAAGACCCTCTCCTGATCGGATATTTGCCTTGCATCCTCCAATGTATATGCTGCCGTCCGAATATGATATTTTACCTGTCCCTTTCAGGAGACCATCCTCAAAAACCCCTTCATATCTTGTTCCGTCTTTTAGAAGGTAAAAACCTTCACCTGTCATTTTATCGTCAGAAAAATGTCCTGAATATCTGTCTCCTCCGGGCAGTGTCAGCTCTCCTTCTCCATCTTTTTTTCCTTTGGTAAATTCGCCCCTGTAACGGCTTCCATCATTATATTCCATTAAACCTTTACCCTGGATAATACCGGCATTCCATTCACCTGAATATGCGGTCCCGTCTGCATAAAGATAGTCGCCTTCGCCATGCCTGAAACTGTTTTTCCATTGACCCTGGTATACAGCTCCATCTTTATATATCATTGTTCCCTCTCCGTTCTGAAGGCCGTCGGTAAATTCACCATCGTAAACAGAGCCATCTGAGAATGATAACTTTCCCCGTCCATGATACTTTGCCTGCTTAAAGTCCCCTTCATAACTGGTCCCGTCAAGCGGTTCATACAGGCCTGATCCATCAATACAATCACCCTTTTTGCATAGCTTATCACCGCATCCGGCGCAAAGTATGAATATAATGGTGGTTACTGCTGTCAGAAGGGTCAGGGGGCCGACATTTTCCATTCTTCCATGCCCAATGGGGTTTTTTTCAGTCGCGGGCCTGCCTTTAATGCAGAAATTCAACGCCAGAATGACCGAGTCGGCGAGGTGTGACAGAAGATGAAATGCATCTGCCAAAACAGATATGAATCCGGACATCATGCCCTCTATAATTTTAATAATAAGGAGAAGTATGTTGACAAGAACAGATAACCACCAGGCGACCTTACCATATCTTATGCGGACCTTTTGATTACCGGTCAGATCAAAATCCTTAATTAGGTCTTTACCGATATACCTGTTTAATTTTTCCAGATGGATAACCATGTCTCTCATAATCTGACTGATTGATAACCGGTAATATACCAGAATACAAACCAATACAAAATAAAATAACTGAATTGCAGGGGATGAATAATTACTTGAGGTAAAAAAAGCATTTAAACCTCCTGATAAAGGATATGTTTAAATGCTTTTAGATAATTTTGATCTTCATAAAAAAATCTTTGGTAGAAAAAAGACTTTTCAGAATTATCTGATTAATGCTAGT